>DATKTE010000053.1:0-7191 GCA_035531295.1 Alphaproteobacteria bacterium | reverse complement strand
TTCTCCCTCAAGTCAGAGGACGATATCTTTTTAACGTCCCTTTGGCTTCTACAACTTGGTTTCGGGTGGGTGGGCCTGCGCAGGTTACTTTCAAACCTGCTGATGTTGAAGATTTGTGTTTTTTCCTTCAAAATAGACCCTTGAGTCTTCCCCTACATATCATTGGTGTTGGCTCCAATCTTCTTGTAAGAGATGGCGGGGTAGAAGGCATTGTTGTTCGCTTGGGGCGAGGCTTTACCAATATGTATGTCAATGAAACAACGATTGATGTTGGAGCTGCTGTTTTAGATCGGAACCTTGCAGCATTGTCGTGCGAAGCCGGGATTGCAGGATTTGAATTTTTATGTGGTATTCCAGGGACCATTGGAGGAGCTCTTCGCATGAATGCGGGAGCGTATGGATCTGAGATATCTCAAGTTTTGCTCCATGCGATAGTTATTGATCCTAAGGGGGCTATTCACCGTTTGAGTCCTCAAGAATTGGGCTTGAGCTACCGTCATTGTACTCTTCCAAAAGATTGGATTTTTATTGGGGCAAGCTTTAAGGGTCAGAAAGGGAATACTAAAGAAATTGAAGAAAAAATTTCTACCTTTCTTAAGGAACGTGAGCTCTCACAGCCTGTTCATTCTCAAACAGGAGGAAGCACTTTTGCAAACCCAGAAGGTGATAAGGCTTGGAAATTGATTGAAAAAGCTGGCTGTCGTGGGCTTACAAAGGGCGGAGCCATGATGTCTGACCTGCACTGTAATTTTATGATAAATACAGGAGAGGCAACGGCTGCTGACCTTGAAGAATTAGGAGAAGAGGTAAGGCAGCGTGTCCTTGATGCTACAGGGGTAGATCTGCGCTGGGAAATTGAAAGAATAGGTGTTAAAAATGGTTCCCAGGTAGGAGAAAAGGCCGCATGAAAAAAAAGGTTGCTGTATTAATGGGTGGTTTTTCTGGGGAAAGAGAAGTCTCTCTTTCTAGCGCACAGGGTGTTTTGCTGGCACTTCAAGAATTGGGACATGAGGCAATTCCTATTGATGTTACGAGGGATATGGGAAGGCTTATTCAAAATTTAGAAGCGCACAAACCAGACGTCGTTTTAAATATCCTTCACGGAAGGTGGGGAGAAGATGGGTGTATCCAAGGTCTTTTGGAGATGATGGATGTGCCATATTCTCACTCTGGTGTTTTAGGCTCTGCTCTTTCTATGAATAAAATTGTTGCTCGCAATATTTGTCAGGCTAAAGGCATTCGTGTTCCAGAAGGAAAAGTTGCAGGGCTTGTTGATGTCTGTGCAGGGTCTGTCATGAAACCGCCTTTTGTTATTAAACCTGTTGGCGAAGGATCAAGTTTAGGAGTCCACATTATTTTGGACGAAACAACTCCCTTTCCAAACCCTAAAGACTGGGCCTTTGAGGATGAAGTTTTGGTCGAAAGGTATATTCCAGGGCGTGAGATTCAAGTTGCCGTTCTTGGCGGAAAAGCGATTGGTGCCATCGAAATTCGTCCCCATAACGGCTTTTACGACTATGAAGCTAAATACACGGATGGCAAAGCTGTGCATTTGATGCCTGCACCTATTCACCCCGAAGTTTACGCACAAGTTCTGGAGTGGGCAGAAAGAGCTCATCAGGGCCTTGAATGTCGCGGCGTTTCACGATCAGATTTTCGTTATGATGACACGCAAGGTGAGCCCGGTACTTTATTCTATCTTGAAACCAATCCTCAACCAGGACTAACTCCTTTGTCTTTGGTGCCTGAAATTGTTGCTCATCAGGGCATGACCTATGCTCAACTTGTTCAATGGATGGTGGAGGACGCATCATGCCGGCGGTGAAGTCTTATAAACGCACCACATTAAAACGACAAAAAATTCAACGAGCTTCTCTTAAGGCATCAAGTGTGAGGAGACTCACTTCATTTGTATTCCTCATGAGTCTCCTTGTTCTTGCCCTTTTGAGTTATTTTCATGCCTCGTCTTTGATGTCTCAAGTATGGAAGGGCTTTGAAACCTCAACCGCATATCTAGGATTGAGACTTGAAGATGTCATTGTAGAAGGGCGTATCCGAACAGATAAATCACAAATTTTAAATAACTTAGGCTTTCATCGTGGAACGCCTCTTTTGGCTATTAATCTTTCTGATGCAAAAACGAAGCTTGAAGAAATTTCGTGGGTCAATGCCGTTTGTATCGAAAGACGATTTCCTGATACGCTTTTTATCCGAATTTCAGAAAAAGAGCCGGTGGCTATTTGGCAGAGTCAAGAAAAAACCTATCTGGTGGATCGAGATGGAGAGCTTGTGGAAACCAAAGAAGCGCATAAATACAAAGAATTATTACTTGTGGCGGGAGATCAGGCGCCTCGTTATGTTGGAAATTTGATGGTTCTTCTTGAAAAATTCCCTGAGATTAAATTTCGTGTGACGGCTGCCACTCATTTAAGATCAACGCGCTGGGATATACGACTGGATGGCAAGATCGATGTTAAGCTTCCAGAAAAGGCTGCAGAACGTGCTTTGGGATATCTCCACGATCTTGAAAAACACCATCACTTGATGGAGCAAGAAGAGATTTTGACAATTGACCTGCGGTTGCCAGATCAGTTGATTCTGCGTTTAACACCAGAAGCTGCTCAAAGAAAGAACAATACAGGGCAAGATGCTTGAGCGGGGCCAATAAAGAATTATGTGGAATTGGGATCGACATCATTCACGTATGCGAGGGGGCTTGATTGCTGCCCTCGACGTAGGCTCATCTAAAGTGTGCTGTGTCATTGCACAGGTTCAAGGACGAGACAATTTTGAAATTTTAGGGATAGGCCAGCAGCTTTCAAGTGGCGTGAAATCTGGTGTTGTCATTGATATGGAAGAAGTTATCACCTCCATTGTAAACGCAGTTCATACTGCAGAAAAAATGGCAGGTGTGACCATTCGCGATGTTATCGTAAGTATAAATGGAACGCACTTTAAATCGGTTAATCTTGGTGTAGAAATGAATGTTTCTGGTCATCCGATTAATGATACGGACGTTCGTCGGGTTCTTTTGCAAGCTAAGGCATCGCAAGAAGATTCATCATTTCAAGCTCTTCATACCGTTCCTACAAGTTATGCTTTGGATGGGGCCAAAGGCATTAAGGATCCACGGGGAATGTATGGCGAGCGGCTTTTGGTTTCACTATACACTCTCTTTAGTAAAGCAAGTCCCCTTTATAATTTAAGCACATGTGTGGCAAGAAGCCATCTGGAGGTCGCAAATCTTGTGGCTGCTCCCTATGCCTCAGGTTTGGCGTGCCTTGTTGAAGATGAGATGGAGCTGGGTGTTATACTTATTGATATGGGAGGAAGTACCACATCTTTTGCCGTTTTTCATGAAGGTCAGTTGCGCCATGCAGAATGTATTCCTATTGGGGGCGCGCACGTTACCATGGATATTGCCCGCGGTTTTTCCACAACAATGACCAATGCCGAACGTCTTAAAACTCTATATGGTAGCGCTATGCATTCTGCAGCTGATGACCGCGAAATGATGGTAATTCCCCTGGTGGGTGAGAAGCGCGGGGAAGGAGTCAACCAAATGCCCCGCTCAGCTCTTGTTTCAGTTATTAAACCTCGCATCGAAGAAACCTTTGAATACGTTCGCAAACGTCTTATGAGAGCTGGCGTCGATTCACTGACGGGTCAGCGGGTTGTTCTCACAGGGGGAGCCAGTCAGCTTGCCGGTGCAAGAGAAGTTGCCTCTTTGGTTCTGGGCAAGAGTATACGTCTCGGAAAACCGATTCATTTAGGAGCTTCTGAGCTGTCACAGGATCCATCTTTTTCTACGTGCACAGGACTTCTATCCTATGGGCAGGCAGAACATTTAGCCTATTTACAAGCATTGCCTCAGACAAAATCTAGGCAAGTCATTGCACAGATTGGTTCTTTTTTAAGACAAATTTGGTGATGGTTTTTTGAATCTAATTATGTGATTATGTTATTAATAAAGTATTAATGGAGATCTATGAATGACAATGACCCTGTCGCAACATGAAGATAAAAAAGAACTGAAACCTCGTATTACTGTTATTGGGGTAGGAGGAGCAGGCGGAAACGCGGTCAATAATATGATCCGGGGTGAATTGCAAGGCGTAAAATTTATTGCTTCAAATACAGACGCTCAAGCTCTTACACTTTCTTTAGCAGAAGCTAAGATTCAGCTTGGTTTTCAAGCCACTCAAGGGCTTGGCGCAGGTTCCCATCCGGAAGTGGGTCGAGTGTCTGCTGAAGAAAGTATTGAAGATGTGCTTGCTCAAATTGAGGGGAGCAACATGTTATTCGTTACAGCTGGCATGGGAGGAGGAACAGGCACGGGGGCGGCTCCTGTTGTCGCAAAAGCTGCACGTGAAAAAGGCATTCTAACAATTGGGGTTGTTACAAAACCTTTTCATTTTGAAGGGGCTAACCGCATGCGGACAGCTGAAAAAGGAATTGAAGAACTGCAACAGTACGTAGATACTCTTATCATTATTCCAAATCAGAACCTCTTCCGCGTCGCTAATGAAAAGACAACTTTTGCCGATGCTTTTAAAATGGCTGATGATGTCCTTTATTCAGGCGTTCGAAGTGTGACTGATTTGATGATGAAGCCAGGCCTTATCAATCTTGACTTTGCTGATGTACGCGCCGTCATGGGTGGCATGATGGGCAAAGCGATGATGGGTACAGGAGAAGCCCAAGGTGAGGGACGCGCCATTGAATCGGCTGAGGCAGCAATCTCAAGCCCACTTTTAGATGACGTTTCAATGCGGGGTGCCAAAGCTGTTCTTATCAATATCACAGGTGGTCTTGATATGACCCTTTATGAGGTTGATGAGGCTGCCAATCGTATCCGAGAGGAAGTTGACCCCGATGCCCATATCATCTTCGGATCAACGTTTGATGAAAGTCTCGAAGGTCGAATTCGCGTGTCCTGTGTTGCAACAGGGATTGACTCCCACTCAGCTAGCCTACTTAGTAAAGCACGCATTTCTGAGCTCGAGAAGGAGATGCAAGCAGCATCCATACAGGTCGATGAAGAGCATTTAAATGACGCAGAAGCAGAGACTGACCAAGACGTTTTCCTGACTGAACATGAGGTCGAAGAGCGTGTGATGAAAATACGAGAGACTGAAGCATTTTCCTATTCTGAGGAAAGGTCTTTCGATGATCCTTATCAATATGCTGCACCTGCACCCTTATCCGAACCTGAAGAGTCACGACCTTTCAGCTTATTTAATCGGCTTATGGGTAGGAAAAATAAGCCTTCACGCGCAGTAGAACCTCCTAAAAAAGTGTTTGCTCAAGCGACAGTTCAAACAAAGACTGAGCCTCTTTTAGACGAGGAAGATGAATCCATCGAGATTCCTGCATTCTTAAGACGGCAGTCCAAGGGGTAGGGAAGCAGTCGTTAGGGTTCAGTTTTCAGAATGTTGCTGTTTCCGACCTTGCAAAGGTGCTCCCTAACTCGTCTTTGTGGGGAGCGCAGCAACAAAGGAATCCATAATCCATTACTAAAAATTTATGAAAAGTTAAAGGTAAGGTTTTATAACTGATAGATCAAAAACTTTTCATATCCCATAAATGATTAAGAGAATTTTTACGCTTATGTGCTAATCATAGCTGAGTAGAAAACTTTTCATAAAGGGAATCTAATCCATGAATAAATATATAGCAGCCACTATTTTGACTGGCATTATTTTGGCTTTATCCACCCCCTCTCATGCCAAGCTAAACTGCCCCGTCATCACAAAAAATCATATAAAGCCTTACGGTAGACCATACGGAGTTGAATTTAGTGAGAAGATTGAAGATAAAACTTATACGTGGAAGGGCCACATAAAGGTGGAAGGGGGAATAAATAATATTGAATCTATTTCACTCCCTTACCCGCCTACTCCAAATGCGGCGCTAGAATGTAAATATACCATTCTCCAACATAAGACCTCTAAGAGTGGTAGTGGTAAAACTTTGAAAATGGTACTTGCAGATATAGAAGGATTGCAACCTAAACCTACTATCACCGTAGAGGAAGCGCAAGTAGCCGTTGATAGTTTTCATAACCATAAATCACCGCCCCCCATTCGGCGGGGAAGCATTACATGGAGATTAGATCACCCCTTCGATATATTAAACTTAAGAACCGTAGAGACAATCAAGTTGGATAGTCAGTCACTCAGTCATTTCACTCCAGATGGTGATTTTGGGGGGGACCAAAGCTATATTTATAAACTAACCCAATCAGGCGATGACACGGAGTACCTTATGGAATTGATAGGTCATTTGGACGCCGAAGATATTGAATAATACAAGCGAAAGATGGCAGTCAAAACAGAAAAAATAACTTTTCCAGGAAGCCAAGGACACCTTTTATCTGCACGATTGGATAGCCCCGATGGCGAGGTTAAAGGATATGCTCTTTTTGTTCACTGTTTTACCTGTTCTTCGAATGTCTTGGCCGCAAGCCACATTTCGGCTGCGCTTACAGAAAAAGGAATTGCTGTTTTTCGGTTCGATTTTACGGGGCTAGGAAGCAGTGAGGGTGAATTTAGCAATACAAATTTTTCATCTAATATTGAAGACATTAGAGCAGCTATTGATTTTCTGCGGTCTCAAGAGAAGACTCCTCAAATCCTTATAGGCCATAGTTTAGGGGGGGCTGCTATTTTAAGCGCAGCAAGAATGGTTCCTGATCTTAAAGCCCTTGTGACCATAAATGCGCCGAGCGATCCTGAACATCTTCGCCATTTGTTAAACAGTTCTCTTGATGAAATTAAATCTCAAGGGTATGCGAATGTGGTTTTAGGGGGACGAACGTTTCAAATCCAAGAACAATTTATTAATGATCTTGAGAAACATAAATCTCTCGCTTATCTCAAGGATGTAGCTGCAGCGCTTCTGATCTTTCACTCGCCGCAGGACAAGATGGTCGACATAGAAAATGCTAAACTTATTTTTACGGCTGCTCGCCATCCAAAAAACTTTATTTCCTTGTATGGAGCCGATCATTTGTTGTCGCGTGTTGAGGATGCGGATTATGTGGCTGACATTATTAATAGTTGGGTGAATCGTTATATGTCTGGAGAAAAAGCAGTATTACCTACCAAGGAAGAGGATTTGCTAGAGGTTACAGTGACCGAGTCAGGAGAAGGAAAGTTTACGCAAATCGTTCACGCTGCGGGTCACACA
>DATKTE010000052.1:0-6309 GCA_035531295.1 Alphaproteobacteria bacterium | reverse complement strand
AGAATAAGGCCAAACTTGCAACTTGTTCATTAACTAAAATAAATGCTGTTGTTTCACCCTACAAGATATCACCCCGCAGCCATCTCATATTCCTGCCTGTTTCGTTTTTTCATAGCGTTTGTTAGAGCTCTACTTTCTCATTACTATCCTCTTGTCCTACTTTACACACCTCTACACGCTTTATCCAAAATCCGCCCTGCACACTCTGCCAAGCCCATTCACCTCGGCTCGCACATGTAGGGGTGCCAATTTTCCGTAAACCTCCCTGTTCTTCCTTTTGTCCGATCCTTGGCTTTCCCGTGCATGACTGTTCCGAATTTTCCGTAATCTGTCTTAGTGCGAGGAAAAGCTTTAAGTTTAAAAGCAAACAGTCCCGCTGTCTGAAGAAATTTCTTATGCATGGTAATCTTCCTTTTCTTTTGGTATTAATTTGATTAAGTAAAGAGATATTTTACTCTCTGTAATTTTGAATCATCTCTCGATGCGATTACAATGTCAACAATAGAAATGTTCATTAAAATTTTATGATGAAAATGATCGGTAAATTGATAAATATGTCTGATCCAATTTATTAGGAGTTACCGCTTATAGGGGGCCTGTTGCAAAAATAATTTTTGAGTCAAAGATACCCAATTGTTAACGAGGTTTTAAAAATTATAAATGCAAAATTTTCTTTCTATAAGACGAATTTCACCCATGATACCTTGACCATAATACTACCACATTCCCGCTTGGTTCTCTCTATCAGGGGCATCATTAAAATGAATAAGGCCTACTAAATCATATTTTTAACTTTCTAAAAGGTTCATTCAAAATAATGGCTAACCCTTCTCTTAAATCTTGCGAATCCATGACGACTTTCCCGTCACATTCAACCCATGCATGAGCAAAGAAAGGATAATTTTGTACGCCAATTTCAAGATTACATTTCCACTTTCGTTTCAAAGCCAACAAAACAAAGGTCATAGCCCACTCTAAGCATTTTGTTCTTGTTGGGTAAATAAGACAGGCCTTATTTACTATATTGGCAAGATTTGTTAATTCTTCATTTCGAGGAATAATGTAGTTTGATTGGATTTTTCGAGATTTTTTGATCAACTGAATCGTTGAATAAAATCCTCTCACCTTTATATAAAAATTGACCTGGAGAAGTGTCATAAAGGCTCTTAACACTGAGGAATTTAAGTGTACCTTTTTATTCTCTAAGGGCAGACTCCAATCCACATTCGAAACTCCATCGGAGTCAAGTTTGCGATCAATATAAAAAGGGTAAAGAGTATCTTTTTTCTCAATGATGCCGTCATCAATAAGTTTTTGAATATCGGTTGGATCTTGTAAGGAGAATTGTGTATCAGAAGAGGACAAGGACTTCTCCTCTAAGGCAGACTGTTTCCCCTCAAGGAGGTCCAACAATAACCCTTTAAACTGCTCAAAACAGACCATATACTTATCTTGTTTAGTATTTAAAAGAATAAGTTCGTCTTGAAATTGCGCAATATTGATATGATCTTTAAGATGATAGTACATATTTTTTTCTTTTGTTGATAGTATTCAAATAACCGTTGACACAGTTAGTTAAACACTCTCGAAAAAAATTAGTGCGTAACGTAATATCCTTATGTTTCTCATTTTGTATCCTCCCCAACGCGGTTTTCTATGAACTCAGATGTACTATTTAATCTATCAAAGTCCAATGATTTAAGAAACACTTAAAATGTTAAATGTTAAAATGTTAAAAGAGATTCTAAACTGCGATATTGCACGAAAGCAGTCTTTAAATAAACTATTTTAACCAAAAAAGAGGTTATATGTGTCTCTTTAAAGCTTCTTAATTCTCGCCATTTTAGCTTACACATCAAAATAAATAATGTCTGACAAAAAACCTCTTTATATCTTATAGAACAAGTAGTTGACGATGATTTTTATAAACGAAGTTTTCTCTATATTCAGAAGCCCAATCTCAGTTGTTCAGAGATCCATATAAAATTCTAATGGATTCCTTAAAAAAACATCAAAATTATTGCCATTTTTAGAAATCTTTGTTGTTTTAAAACACCTTGTAGGCCTTATGGAAAAAGGCCTACAGAGGTTTTCGTTCAGACAGTAAATACCCCCTGAAGATGAAGAAATAAAGAAAACGCGCAATTAGCTTTTATCGTAAGCATCGGAAGATACTTAACTAAAGAATGATGACAAGGGAGCCAAGAGGGAATCGAGGACAACAGAAGATTGTAGATGGTGGGAAAGAAGAAGATATTCTTCCACTATTTCAACGTTTGTTGATGTAATTTTTTTTAATAAATCAAATAGTTAGAAAGAAATTTCTTTTTGATCCTTAGTACATTTCAAAGTTCCCTTGTTTTACCTTATATCCTTCTTTCTAAGATGTTCGCATGTCGTTTATCACAGAGAACTAAACGGCCCTGCGTGCAGCCGACTGTTATTAATTTAATTGTGTCAACGCAATTCAATTGTTGACACTGTAATCACATTGATTGATGATTCAAAATCACATAGAGTAACAAAGTGCCCCAACATCTCTGAGAGTAATGGGGTTAACAACAAAAGAAAAGGAAGGTTACCATGTATAAAAAATTTCTCCAAACATCTGTACTACTAAAGAATAAGCTCAAAGCTTCGACTCGCGACCAGAACAGCCAGAGCCAGGTAGCACAAACGATCTTCCCGACAATGGCCAGTGCCGCGACAGCCGGAATTGGTTCGGCCAACGCCGAAGGTAATGGGTATATGCGTAACCGTATAAATTATTGAGATTCAATCCTGAAACAACGGAGAGACGAAGACAAAAAGTGAGAGACTCCGTTTTAGTGTTGAGTTTTTACCGCAATTAACTTCCATATGTAAGCCCAATAAGAGAGCAGCAGTGAGGCCTAGATGGTCCGTGATGTGAGTCTGCTTAATTTGGCCTTTTTTGAGCTTAATACATGTCGATTTATGCCTCGAGGAGGGTTCAAATTAGAGATCCAGCGAACTAGTGGTATAAATTCTAGATATTGCCTCTTAAGAATACAGAGGCTTGCCCTTGTATGTCCACTTGAAAGCTTTAGCCCTTAGTTGAGTTAAAGTAATCAATGAAGTCAAGTGTTTTTTATTTTAATATTTTATAAAAATTTTATACAGCACGATTATCCTAGTTTTCATACTAGTTCTTCCCTCTTTTCCTCAGGAACTTCATGTTCCTGGCTACCGTATCCTCTTGCCTTCTCTGGTTTCAAGAGAAAAGTGGTCATGTTTGATGAGGAAGGGGTTTGGTACGTCATCTGCAGCTTTGTACATGGATAATACCCTGGCAACTTGATGTAAGCCTCGAGATCTTTAAGTTGGGAGAGTTCTGTAGGCATCACCAACGGTTTCTGACGTGTGTGGTGACTTAAGGAAACACCGTCGCGCATACTGTTGGCGCCATAAGAAATATTCTCTTGAGGCTCAATCTCTTCCTTGTCTCCCAAGACCTTTGATATCCAGGTTTGCGTCGAAGGTTCGGTACAACGGAAAAAGATTTTGGTATTGAAGAGGTCGAGCATGGATTCAGCCGCCTGTCTTCCATAGATCTCTTCCAGCTGCGGTTTGCTTTGGAAGCCTACGAGAAAGCATCCCCCGTATTTGCGGCCTTCTGCTAGGCCCATTGGAAGGCTGGGGAGTTTTTGAAGAGCGGTGAGCTCATCAATGATGAACCAGAGTCGTCTGTTATAATTTTCTGGTAAAACCATAAGGGCATTAATGGCCATATCGATCCATGCTGAGATCAAGGGCTTTAAGGTTTGGCGCTGGTCGGAGCGGGCTGTAATGAAAAGGACCCCTCTTTGTTCTTCATCCATCACCCAGTTTCGAAGGGAGAATGATTCTTGGGTGGTCTCTAGCTGGCGGAGCCCTTCAATTTGAGAGGAGAGAACACTTCGGATGGATCCTGTAGTTTTCTCATTATCTTTGCAGGCAAAGGTTGATGCGTCTGTGCCTTTAAAAAAGTCCTCAAACTCTTTACTTGAAGAGCTTAGTAGAAAGGTCGTGAGGTGATTGATATCCAGTGTTCCTTGAGACGCGTACTTTCGGAGGGCTGTTTTAAAAATAGCTCGACTTGCATTATCCCAGAAAGGATCTTTTGAATGATGGTTTTCAGGAATGAAAGAGTTGGCCAGAACATCATAGTGGGACTCCAAATGACAATCAGCCCAGGGGTGCCAGGGTTCTGAGCGAGTGTCCAAAGGATTGAGGATAAAATCTGTTTCGACGTTGTAATATTGAGAAATATAGGTCCCTGTCACATCTACGATAATTGCTTTGTCTCCTCGTTGTCTCAATTGAGGGAGAAGGATATGAAAAGCGTTGGTCTTTCCCGATCCTGTGGTTCCGGTCATTAAGAGGTGGGATGTTTCCTTGTCTTTGAGTAAAGGGAGGGTTACTAAGGTGAGGTCAGAGTTCATACGCTTTCTCCTTAAGAGTTTGGTGAGTTGATGGGAGTCAAGAAAAGTATTTCCCCGTTGATGCTGAGCTTGTTTATGACCGCGTCCCAGAAAAAACCAAAGGCTCATGAGGGCCAGAAAGGACAAGCCAGCCCATTCCAGGCTAAGGTACGCAATGCGCTCGAAGCTATGTTCCATTGCTTGTGTTGTCTTTTTAAGAAGCGGATCTTTGAGAATATTAAGGCAACTCCTGCGGTAGGGCTTGTCCCCGCGAAAGCGGGGATCTACTTTAGGGGGAGTATAGTTTTGGTAAAGCTCGGGATGCTTTGCAATGGGATTCGTTGCCAGCATAAAGCGGGCCCAAGAGGTTTGGGACAGGGCTCTCCAACCATACCCGGGGAGCTGATAACTGGTCCAAGCAAAGTGTCCGATCCCAACCACACCTGCCACAATGATTCCTGCAATGAGGATCTGCTTGAGCATGCGAAGTTGGTGAATATGGACTTGGCCACCTTGCGTTATTGTTTTAAAAAAAGCCATGGTTATTCCTTTCTCTTAGGAGGCTTTGAATCATTGTGAGGAATGAAATAATCATAGGCCTCACTTGCTGCTTGTGATGTTGATTTCCAGGTTTGTTTGAGATTGTCCCATACGACATTTGCTTCTCTCGCTTGATCAACTTGTTGTTGAAGATGAGTTTCGTCGTGCGTAATTCCTTCTTGCCGGGCTTCAACACGGCTCTCTGCTGCTTTTTGCATTTGGTCAACGTCTTGCCTGACTGGTGTTTCGTGGAATTTTTCTTGGGTCATACCCAAGTTCTGCCCTTGTCGTTCGATGGATTGGCTGTTTTGTTCGTATTGAGATTCAAGGGAATGATCTGCTTTTAGGGAAGTGGATTGAGCTTGATATTGGCTTCCAAAGCCCTGTAGTTCTTGAGAAGTATTTACACGTTGAATATCATAGGCTGGGTGAGTCTTCTTAAATCCTCCTTTATAGACTTCATATTCGGAGCCTCCTGCATTGAGAATGGCAACAGCCCGGTCCATGCCAATGGAACTTGAAGCAGCATTGGGTCCATTATTGGCAGGTTGCTTTGCCACATATTCAAGGAAAGACTGGGTTACGTCTCGCGTTTCTTGGAAGTCATGTCTTTGACTGCTGGCAAAAGACTCAGAGGCTTCTTTCATTCGTGTGTGAGCAAGTGTGGCTTCTTCCCTCAGATGATTTGCTTGATTCAAGCTGGCACTGGCTCCTGTTGCAAGTTCTGCCCCCTTCATATCGTTCCTGCTTTCCATTTCAGAATGAGCGGCAGAAAGGACCGTATCCAGGCTATAGCTATAACCCTTTTGGGTTGCGATTGTTTGAGCTTGTTGAAGCTGCTCTTGATGCGCTATGGAGCCTGAGAAACGCGTATTTCCTTCAACACTGGCTCCAAACAACTTTGGTGTTCCAGCTTGAACGGCAAGGGCCAGTTCATGGGCTCGTGATTTTGAAACTCCAAGGTTTTCGCTAATATCTTTCGTAAAATTATGATGATCTTGAAGAGCTTGTGCCTCATTGGTTGTGAGCGTTTTGTTATCGCTTGCATGTTTTGAAATGTCAGATCCGAGTCTTTCCAGAACGTTAGATGTTTGCTGAAGAGCTGTATCCATGATGTGTCCCGCAGCTATACTTTTTGAATCAGCCATACTTTGGGCTTCATGAAGGCGGTGCTGTTGCTCAAAGCTATTGTTGGTGGTTGCCATCAGCTTAACGGGCAGATTAGAGGTGCCGTAATCATTAAAAGCTTGGGTTCCATCGGCAAAGGTATTCTTCTCAATCCCTGAAGCACCCATGTTCTTAAAATGAGCCGCATTGTAGGTAGGGCTCGTATTGTGTTGGAAAGCAC
>DATKTE010000051.1:0-5812 GCA_035531295.1 Alphaproteobacteria bacterium | reverse complement strand
AGAATAAGTGTTGGAATTAAAAAAATAATATGCTTTTTAATAAAGTGAAATGAACTCCAGTGATGTTGATCTGCTACAGCCGGGCTTGCTGCCATAATAAGAAGAACGCCTAGAAAAATTAGAACCATTAAAGCGGCTAAGGCCCATCGATCAACCGTCCACCACCACTGCCCAATCATATTTGTGTTTGTCCGAGCTAAAGAGAGCATACAATAGCCCTATGCGTGCGAAAGCTTTTCTGGATTGCTTCGGCTCTTTCAGAGCCTCGCAAAGACGTCCACCCCAGTCCTCTTTGCGAGGAGCTTTGCTCCGAAGCGATCCAGTCTTTTATTCTTAAACTCATTAGAATTTAACCTTCTCTTCTTCTATAGCGATCAATCCTTGAACATATTGGCAAAAAGCTTGTCCTCTCTCCTCAAAATGGGCAAACTGATCAAAACTTGCACAAGCTGGGGAAAGAAGGACAACCGCATCCTGTTTTTGATCATCAAAAGCTAGCTTGGCAGCCTTTTGCGTAGCTTCTTTAAGGGTTTCACAAACCGTACAAGGGACTCCCCCTTCTAAAGTAAGCAAAAAATTTGAGGCGGCTTCTCCATATAAAAAAGCGTGTTCAATGGTAGGGAAATAAGGCTTAAGACTTGTTATCCCTCCTTCTTTAGGTCGCCCCCCCAAAAGACAATAGACAGGCGAGCCTTGATAACAGGCTAGGGCTTTTGCCGTTGCTTCTGCATTCGTTGCCTTACTATCATTAACAAAGGTTACATTTTTATAATGGACAACTTCTTGCTGACGGTGGGCAAGTCCCGGGAAGGAAGAAATCCCTTGAGCAATAGTTTCCTTCTCAAACCCCATGGATCTAAGTGCGGCATATGCTGCTACTACATTCTGCCAATTATGTTGCCCTTTCAACCGAGAAAAATCTTTCAAATTTAGAATGGATTGAGAGTTTTCATAAAGAATCCCCTCTTTTACATAGATCCCATCGGCAAGCACTTTACAGGTGGAAATAGGGAGAAGTTTCACTTTCCCGGATGCCTTTAAAGCGTCATAAATTGTCAAACAAGGGAGATCATCAACACTAATAACTAAGATATCTTGAGACGTTGAATTCCTATAAATGAGCCTTTTTGCTGCGATATATCCGTCCATGCCTCCATGTCGCTCCAAATGATCAGGCGTTATGTTCAGCAATATGCCCACGTTAAAATGGAGGCTTGGGGAGATCTCCAGCTGATAGGAAGACACCTCCAAAACATAAATTGCCTCCTCTTTTAATGGATTCAACTCCATCACCGGAATTCCAAGATTTCCACCTACTTCAACAGACGCTCCACTCTCTTTAAGAATATGACCAATCAAAGTCGTCGTTGTCGATTTCCCATTCGTGCCAGTAATGCCTATATAGCGAGCTTGAGGTTGGCTTTGACATAACAACTCAATGTCGCTCAAGGGACGCAAACCTCCAATTTGAGCAAAGGCCACAACAGGATGGGGAGCTGGATAATGATGGGGAATACCGGGGCTTAAGATGAGGTGATCGACCTCTTCCCAGTCCAGGGAATGAAGGTTCACAATAGGAATTCCCTGATCTCGCGCAGCCTCTCGCGCTCCTTCTTGATCATCCCAAGCGAAGACTTGAGCTCCTGCTTTGAGCAAGCTTTGTGACACAGATTTTCCGGACCGCCCAAGTCCTAAAACAGCAACTCTTTTATCCTTATAATGGTGAGGAATGATCATTCTGTTAACGTAACTTAAGGGTTGAAAGACCAACTAAAGCCAGCACAATCGCAATAATCCAAAAGCGAAAAACAATTGTTGGCTCCGACCATCCTTTTTTTTCAAAGTGATGATGGATAGGGGCCATCAGGAAAATGCGTTGTCCCCCAGAGAGTTTAAAATAAACAACTTGAAGAATAACTGAAATGGCTTCCATAACAAAAAGCCCCCCAACGATTGCCAAAACAAGCTCATTCTTTGTAATAACGGCTACCATACCTAAGGCACCTCCAGCAGCAAGAGACCCAGTATCCCCCATCCAGACCTTGGCTGGTGGAGCATTATACCATAAAAACCCCAGACCCGCCCCAATCAAAGCCCCTCCAAATATTGCAAGCTCTCCAGCCCCTGGCACAAAAGCAATTTGAAGATAATTAGCAAAGACATGGTTCCCAACAAGGTATGCAATTAACACAAAACAGGCGGATACAATCATGACAGGCCCAATGGCCAGGCCATCCAGGCCATCAGTCAGGTTGACGGCATTAGACGATCCAACCACGACAAGAATCCCGAAGGGCACATAAAACCATCCTAAATTAATAAGGATATTCTTAAAAAAAGGAATAGATGTGCTTGTCGCAAGTTCAGGGCTCCCAAGCTCCATTACCGCGTAAGTTGCAAGGGTAGCCATTCCTATTTGAACGAAAAGCTTCTTCTTTGCAGAGAGTCCTTTTGAATTACGTTTTGTAAGTTTCAAGTAGTCATCGAGTGCCCCCACGCACCCAAAACCAAGAGTAAGTAGCAACACAACCCATACATATCCATTTGATAAATTGGACCATAAAAGAGTACTCAATGTTAAAGCAAATAAAATAAGGCTCCCCCCCATTGTAGGGGTCCCTTGCTTTGTCAAAAGGTGAGAAGCCGGACCATCATCTCGGATGGGCTGCCCGTGACGCTGACGGCTCTTAAGCCACCTGATAAGCATGGGACCACACAAAAAACTTATCAGAAGACTGGTTAAAAGAGCTCCAGCAGTACGAAAAGTAATGTATCTAAAAAGATTAAAGAGAACGCTTTCTTGGCCCAAAACGGTATACAGATAGTAAAACATGGGTCAGCTCGCTCTCTCTATCAGATTTTCTTGAAGAGCCAAAAGGGCTTCAACAATGGGCTTTATTCGTGTTCCTAAGGAAGCTTTCACACTAATAACGTCCCCAGGTTCAATGGCCTTCAAGATCATGGGTATCAACTCTAACGACGTTGATGCATACCCTCCCTTCATGGCACTTGGAAGGCGCTCATATAAATGCGCCATGTAAGGACCACAGCAAAAAACGAGATCAATCCTATTTTCTAAAAGAGGATCAAGCAATTCTTCATGACGCACGCGTGCGATCTCGCCCATTTCTCTCATGTCACCAAGAATAGCTATTTTACGCCCATTTTCATACTGCCCCAAGACGGCAAGAGCGGCTCGCATCGAAGTAGGATTTGCATTATAGCTCTCATCTATAACTGTAAAATCTCCCTTATAGCATTTGCCACGCCCTGTAGGGGCTTCCATCGTTGCTAGGCTTTGCGCGGCTTTCTGGACATCTGCACCAGCTAGAGAGACCGCTCCTAAAACCGCAAGACTATTAAGGACCCAGTGAACTCCTGGGACAGGAAGGGCATAGGAAACTTTTATTCCTTCAATTTCGGCAATCACCTTGCTTTTTTCCGCGTTCCCTTCCCACGAAAGAAGGCGGAAATTAGCCTTTTCCGATTTTCCAAAAGAAAAGATTTTTAGATCGTGTTCATTAGCCAATTTGGATAAGAGATCGAAGTGAGGATTATCAAGGTTTAAGAGGGCCATTCCCCCTTTCGTCATGCCTTCAAAAATTTCAGCTTTAGCGCGAACAATGTCCTCGACCGTCTTAAAGAATTCAATATGGCATTCAACGATGGTGGTAATAATTGCAATGTCAGGCTTGATCATCTGAGTAAGAGGGCGAATTTCACCTGAATGGTTCATCCCCACCTCAAAAATGCCAAATTGCGTTTCTTGAGGCATACGCGCAAGCGTGAGGGGTACCCCCCAAAGGTTGTTATAGCTCGCAACACTCCCATGAGTCGGGCCCTGAACTTTAAGAACCCACTTAAGCATATCCTTCGTACCGGTTTTTCCGACACTACCTGTAACAGCTATACGCAAGGCCGAGCATCGCTCTCGCGAGGCAATAGCTAATTTTTCTAGGGCTTTAAGGGTGTCTTGGACCCGCAACAGAGGAAGAGGAGCCCCAATTGCCTCAGAAATAAGGGCCGCAGCTGCGCCCTTCTTTAGAGCGTCTTGAAGAAAGGCATGCCCGTCCCCGGTCTCTCCCTTAAGGGCCACAAAAAGGTCACCTTTTTCAATTGTCCGGGTATCAATAGAAATTCCTGAGCATACCCATGGCTCAGAAGAGGTACCCTCTGTTATCTCATCTACTGTGCTTGAATTCCAAAGAACTGTCATAATCTCACGTACTTTTGAACTTCTTCTACATCGTTAAAGGGCAAGACTTGATCTCCAATCAATTGATAGGTTTCATGGCCCTTACCCGCAATTAACACAACGTCTCCCGGCCGTCTTTCTTCGATTGCCTTCGCAATAGCATCAGCTCTCGATGGAATTTCGCTTGCTCCAGGACATTCTGCAAGAATCTGTTTCCGAATCTCCGAAGCATTTTCATACCTTGGATTATCATCCGTAACAATAACTTTATCCGCAAGCTTGGCTGCAATTTTTCCCATCATTGGCCTTTTAAGGGCATCACGATTGCCACCACAGCCAAAGACCACACAAAGCTTGCCACTCGTGTGATGACGCAAAGCTTTCAGAGCCTCGGAAAGAGCATCAGGTTTGTGAGAGTAATCGACATAAATGCCAGGAGCAGCTTGCTCGAGACGACCGGGAACTCCTTTTAAATTCGCACATACCTCAATAGCATGTGCGATGTCCCCTTCACAAGCAATCACAGCCCCTAAAGCTGCCATCACATTATAAACCTGAAATTGACCCACAAGAGGCAGAGTAAAGCCATAGGATTTTTCCTGAATCCTTAAAACAACATCTTGAAATCCCTCTTTAGGAACAACTGAGACAAGTCGAATCATATCCCCAGTTTTGCCAAAGGTGATTGTTTTTAGACCACGTTTCTTACAAATTACCAGAAGCTTTTCATACTCAACAATATCTGTATTCAAGATAGCATATGAGCCCTGAACCATGACTTCCCTAAAGAGGCGGGACTTTGCCTCAAAATAATCATCCAACGTATGGTGGTAGTCCAAATGGTCATTAGAAAAATTCGTAAAAATAGCAGCTTTAAGACGCACCGAATCCAGACGATGCTGATGAAGACCATGGCTTGACGCCTCAAAGGCCAAATGATTAATCTGCTGCTCCCTTAATGACTGAAGAATTTGATGAAGCCTCACAGGGTTTGGTGTGTTAATCCCATCCGTTCCGATAGCCGGAGGCAATGGTTTTCCTTCCACAATAAGACCCAACGTCCCCAAGCTTGCCGCAGAAAACCCTAAATGATGCCAAATCTGACGCAAGAAAGACACAACTGATGTCTTTCCATTGGTTCCCGTCACAGCGACAATGCTGTCCGGCTGCAGAGGGTAAAAATGGGAGGCTATAACACTTGCTGCTTTACGAATGTTTGGCGCGCTAAAAAAGGCAACTGCCGGGTACTGCACTTTAAAACTCGTCAGGACTTTTTCACTCAACTCTAATGGCGCTACGACACCCACTGCCCCCCTATGTAAGGCGTCTTGAATGAAAGCTGTACCATCATGTTGACTACCAGGAATGGCTATAAAAAGCCCTCCCTTTTCAATTGCTTGTGAGTGAAGAGAAAGAGATGTTGGAATGACAACTTCATTCCCTAAGGGAATCAAAGTTCCATCATCGATAAGTGGGGTAAGATCCACGAGTTAATGGCCCTCCATATGTGGAACACTCGCATGAATAAACATAGGACTTTCTTCCGGCTCTCTTCTTCCCTCTTTTATGGGAACCACTTGGAGAAGAGGAGCACTTCGCCTTATTACATTACCAGCA
>DATKTE010000050.1:0-11493 GCA_035531295.1 Alphaproteobacteria bacterium | reverse complement strand
CCCATTCATAAAAGGCTCACAACCAATCATGGCAACGATTGGATTTTGAGCGAGCTGCTCAAGCATATGTTCTCCTCCTCCAAAACCAATTTCAAGCCACACATCAGATGGTTCGACTTCGAAAGGGTTTTTTGGATGGTCAATTTTCACAAGGGGGAGGATGTCATCATACGCTTTTTGAGATTGATCCCTTAACTTGCGGGCCTTACGCCTACCAAAAGAAGGTGTTAATTTATAATCCATCACTTATAACCAGAATTTTCTGTTTATTCTCAAGAATGACTGGGTTGGGGAGGGGCTGAGTCGCTAGAGAAAAAATATGTTTACACTTCATCCATTATACATTTATTAATGTAATATGTTTTTTTTAAGAAGTCCAATTTTTTAATTGGCCTTCTTAACACCTGAGGCATTTCCAAAAATGTTCATTGTGAGCTTCAGGATTCTTTGGGGCTTTCGCCTTCGCAAAGCTTGTGTTCGCGAAGGCTAGGCTCGTTTCGTTCTTCCAGATTGTATCAACCTCTTACTTACCATAATGCCCTTTACAAGATCTAATATAGATTTTGCCATCTTCGTAGCGGTAAACTAAGCGATCTTCATCCGTAATACGTCGAGAAATATATCCCTTCAAATTTCCTCGTAATAGTTCAGGTTTTCCCGTTCCTTCTGTTCCCCAGGGCTTATCAAAGATATCGTCCAGTAGCTTCTTTGCGGTCGATTCGTAATCTCCTGACAGCAAACTCTTGAAATCACCCTCAGCTTTTGCTGATTCAAATTCTATTTTGTAAGATTGCGGTATATGAACCATTGTAGAAACAGAAGATTGGTGAGGTTTAATCTTCTTAACTTTGTATTTTACCTTCTTAATTTTTTGCTCAATGGAGGCAATCTTAGTCTTCTCGCCTTTTTCTTTTCTCTTTTTTGGAGTTTCCTTAGCTTGTTTAAGGGAAGAAGAAACCGCCTGCTGAAAATGAGGTGGACTCATCATGTGGTTAGGGGTTTCTTCAGAAAATTTCCCTTTTTCATCAACCGCGCTTTTTGATTCTTCAGGTTCTTGTAAAACGTCCTTCACTGGATCAGATGGTCTTGTTACTTGGGGAGGTTCATCTATAGAAATTGGAGACAGGTTTTCCTCCTCAGGCTCTGAAGAATTCTCCTTTTCTTTTTGCTCTAGCGCTCGAGCTCTTTCTTCCTCAAAGGACAACAACTTCCTTGCATGATCAAATAAAGCTTGAGCTTCGGTGTTTCCACTCAAAAGACTCTCTTCAAGTAAAGTTAAGGCCGCTTGGTAGTTAGGCAAAGGGTTTTCAGCATTTCCAGTCTTACCCATCAGATACATACGTGCCAAATTTAATTTAGCTAGGGGAATTCCTGACTCCTTGAAATAACACGCCGCTTTTTCCGATCTCTCTTTTTTATCAATGTGTAAGTTTCGATCAGCTATTAAATAGCAATAACCTAAGTTATTAAGTGCTTCTGGAGTTCTTGCTTGCTCATAGAAATGAACCGCCCACTCTATGGGTGTGAGAGTCTTTTTTGTCTGGATTTCAAGGTTTTCCATTGCCCCTATTTTTTGAAGATATTCGGGACTAATTGGCTCATGTTGCAGCATCCAGCCTAAAGCACAAGCTGAATTGGGAGTATTCGATTTTACAAAGAAGTGCGCAGCCAATTCTACGGATGTCAATCTATGCGCATTTCTAATTCCTAATTTTTCAAGAAGTCCCATGTCTTTAAAGGTCTGCCTGGTTATTTTACGATCAAGAATCATACTCCCTAGACAACTGTAAGCTTCTGGAATGCCTGACTGTACAAAAAGATTGGTGGCCAATTTTTCGTTTGAAAGGCGTATATCTGGAATTCCGGGAAGAGAGTTGATTCCAATTTTCAGAAGAGTGTCGGAAGTAATATGGTTGTAGGAAAAGAGCTGTGCCAAATTTTTGCGACCTATAGGATGATCCCCTCTTATGTATAAAAGTGCCGCTAGTTCATTCTTTGAGAGTGAGGAAATATTTTTTTTATGTACAAGCCTGTTGATGCCCATTCTCTGAAGATCCGGGGGCGTTACTCTTTCCTCAAAAACCATTGTTCCTAAGCACGCAAGTCCCTCTATCCCAGCTTTTTGATAAAGAAGAGCTAGGAGATCATTTTCAGTAACCTCTTTGTGCTTTTTACTCATCAAAAGTTTTGTTACACCTAGATGTTGCAAATCCTCAATCGTAATTTGGTGATACCAAAGCATTTCTCCATGGTATAAAAATCTGCTTGGTAGTTTGGACTTTTCGTAGAGTTCTGCAGCCAATTGAAATGTTGTCAGGCCTTCTGCATTTTCAATCTCAAGAGCTTTAAGAGCACCAATTTTCTTTAGATCATCCATGTTAACCTTACGATCTTTAAGTAATCCGGCTAAATTAAACCAAGAGATGGGGAGCTTAGCTTTTGTGTAAAAATCAGCAGCCCGAACACATGGATTCAGGTTTCGAGTTGAATGGGTTTTTGAAGTTCTAAAATTTTCCAGATCTTGAGAACTGATTCTTCCTTGATGAAGAAGAAGACCTATATTGTGAAGAGATTCACGATGGCTACCATCTTTCAAGAAAAGCTGCAAAGCTCTTTTGTCTCGTGTTTTCTTATCGAAGATCTTTCCAATACGTCCAGTCGAAAGTCTCTGGCCGATGTTGTAAGGACCGATATTCCAAAAATGACTTGTCCATAAGTCTAATTCTTCTTCTGGAAAAATAGTTGTGTTTGTTAGAGTTAATGGACCTCGCTGCATGATATAATTCATTGTACCTGCCCAATAAAATTGATGTTCTATTGGTGTTTGATTTAGCAAGTTATTAGCGTAGTCGTTTAAGTTACCTGTTGCAGCTCGTGTTGTCATATATGCCAACATAAACCACTTGTTTGCTTGATTGGTATCGTTAAGAATCTCTTTATAGTATTTTCCAAGAAAAAGCATGGAGTTGGTGCTACCCCATAGAGCTGCTCTTTCTAGGAATGGTTTAGCTTTTTTAGGTTCTGTCTTAAAGCATTTCACCCCTTCAAGTTCACATTTGTTTCTTTCCTCTTCTGATCTGGACCCTAAATAACTTCCCAAAAGCAAAGCTCTACTGATGACATGGGTAGGAGTGATATTTATGCCGTCGAATTCTGCAGCTTCAAAAAGAGCATTCTGTTGTGAGTCTTGCGGCCGCTTACCTTGCTTGGGGCTGGGTTTTGCGCGCGGAGAAACGGTAGGGCGTTTTTCCTCTTTTTGTTCTTCCATTGCGGTTGCGGGAAGTGCATAAAGACCTAAAAGGCTGGAGGAAGCCAAAAAAACAGCGAAAACTTTTGAATGATATTTCATAACAACAAACCTATATAATAATAAACAATGAGAATTGTATATTTATTTGTTATAATTTTGTCAAATAAAATAATTCTTAGAGTAAACCATCAACTTAGGTTGCGGACTCGTAAAGTTTAACACACCCTTAACTGTTCGTTGTTCTTTTTCCTTTGTTTGTGATTTTCAACCCCAGAGAAACATACTCAGCCTAGGGATATTTTAAGCAGTACGCCTATCTTTATCGACTGCCTTTAAACACAAATCGCGTATAAAACCAGCTTAATCCAAGGAGGCTCATCCCAAGTCCAAGGAATGAGAACACACGGAAAAGACCCGTAAGCTCGGCAGCGTCATAAAGAAATACCTTACCAACGGCCAGAATCATAAAAGCAAGTGACGCCGCGCGAAGGGTTTTATCCTGCCATAAGACGCCAAAGAATAGAAGACCTATACCCATTAAGAGCCATGCAACGGAGTATGTGTAAATTTCCGCATTACTGGTTATTTTCCCATCCAAATATTCACCTTGATAGAATTGTCGTACGCTAAAAGAAACAAAAGCAAGCGCAAGGATACATAAAAAGGAATCTGTATAACGGAGATAACTTTCTCGTCCCATTTTTGGCAGTTCTTTATTGGCAAGCATGAGCCATACCATCGGGAGACCATAGACAAGAAGTAAGGTATTGAAAATGGGAAAAGGACCGATGAATTGAT
This sequence comes from Alphaproteobacteria bacterium, assembly GCA_035531295.1. Taxonomy (GTDB): domain Bacteria; phylum Pseudomonadota; class Alphaproteobacteria; order UBA9655; family UBA9655; genus UBA9655. Next base: position 7,445 of record DATKTE010000050.1, on the reverse strand, counting down.
GGGACCAAAGAGGGTTATCGACGAGGAGATCAAAGTAAGTGATGCGGAAAAGCGCAAGCCCAGATAAGGCCAAACCGCTTAAAGATATCGCATTACGCTTAAATTTTCTCCCTACCCAAAAACAGGCAAGACCCAACAGGAAAAATATGTTTGTGATGACACTCCGTTCAATAATCTGGGTATTTGCAAAAAGTAAGTCTTCACCGATATGGAAAGCATGGCGCGTTAAATAATAGGCGAGAACAGCGAAAAGAGAAATGCTAGTGACTTCAAACGCACTGACCAGTCGGTTATCCTTTTGTAAGCGTAAGAGAATGCTGGAACTTGCGAATGTCAGAGCCGGCAACCCCAGGTGAAGCAGAGACCAAGAAACGGTTGGGATGTTCTCCTGTAAAAATCCGAGTAGCCCTTTTGGATAGGCGGGTAGGAATACAGGCCAATTAAAGCTAGAGAGAGCAAGAATTTTTTCTGAAGTTAAGGCATTAGAAAGTAAGATAAGCTGGAGCAAAATGTGAGGGATTAGCAAAATTCCAAACAATACCGCAAGCAATCCGGCGACGAAACGCAGGATTTTGATATGTACGTGCCTATTGATCCAGCTAACGGCTAATACCTCAAGGGCTAAAGCAATCGTCAGAAATTCTTTTTGGAGTTCAATCGTAAGGGCAATTGAGAAGAAAGCAACGGCTGTGAGTGTAAAAATAGAAAGCACTTTCTGTCTTTTTTCATCATCCCATTTTCCTGCATTAAGCACTTGCGTAACAATACTTACAGAAAGTACAAATAGGCCAAAAGCCAGAGAGCTCCAAAGATGTGGGCTTATCTGCCAAATTTCAGGTGAGTCCAAACCTCCTTCTAACCAGTTGTGAAATTTACCATAGGTAAGCAAATAATAGGCGATACTAGAAACCCCTGATAGGGTAGCCATGAGTACAGGATGAGGTGACTTCCACATGAGCCCGTAACTGCTAACTGTAAAGAGAAGTGCGAACCCTGTGAGTATGAGCGTAAATGTCGCAGGATCAGTCCCAGTCCATGTGCTGAGCATGACTGCATTGATGATCATCGATATCCAGGGAATAAAACCATAAAGCTTTTGATTGTAATACGAGAGGACAATTCCTCCTGCTGCAAGGAACCCAAATAAACCCCACTCAATTTCCCCGAAATTAGATTTGACCGCAACCGCACTCATCAATAATACGGCACCAGCCATGGAAAGGACGTTGAGGGTTGTCGAAAGCTTAAAATCGATGGTACCCTCTTCCATCGCCTTCTTGGAAGTAAGAACGATAGTTATGCTAACTGCAATGAGGAATAATCCTAACCAAAGGCCATCATGAGGGGAATAATTCGTTCCCAGCCACAACAAAACCCAAACGAAAGCTCCAAGGACAGCGGGAATTGAAAGCAACCACCAATTTTTCTTACGAATTACGGTAAAAAGGCCAGCCAGGACAAAATAGAGATACATAAAAAGAAACGGCGCGTTTGGCTCTTGAGACCCGATTAATGCGGGCGTTAAAAAACCTCCAATTAACCCAAGCAAGGCAATGGGTGCTCCTTGCCTCAGGGATAAGACAACTGCTATCGCTGTGACGACAGCCATCCCAATAAATCCTATGAGAGAAGGAACGAGATGATAGAGGCTGGTGGCAGCAAACAAACATACATATAAATCAGCAATGCCTGCGCCTGATAGAGCTTGGGAAATACGCACGCCATTTGCAATATCGGGTTTATTGTGAATCCAATTTCCAGCAAACAGCAAGAAAATGCCGAAAATACCGGCAAGAACAAGACGCACGGAAGGTGAAAAAAGACCTGTTTCAATGGAATACTTAACCATAAATACGCCGGCTAGAACCAAGGCTATTCCGCCTATCCAGATCGGTAAGCTTGAAGCTATTCTTTGCTCCCAACTTATCTGGGGCGCTGTTTTCTTAGATACTTTAGTCGTCTCTGGTTTTTTTAAAGGAACACTTTTGATGGGCTTGGGTTGGGGGACGAAAGGCGCGGCGGGCGTGGTTTGTTTTTCCCATTGCTCAGGAACATCGCCTCCTTTTTCGCGGATATAGGAAATGAGCCACGAGACCTGATTTGTAAGGGTGTCAATTTTTTGAGTGAGTTCTCGAATGCGCCCCCTTTGAACCCAAGGCAAGATTAAGGAGGCTATAATAAGACCAAAGAATGTGAGCCCAAAAAGTATCGCCATAGCTTGCTTCTTTTTTTTATAAAATTATCACAAAATGTGGCATTTAACAAATAGGGATCTTCATGTGTGTATGTTAAACAGTAGGGAGAAAGTGAGCTTGATTTCGGAGCATATATTTCTTAGGACGAATGATGAAAGAGAAGCGAATATATGAAAATAGATGAGATAGTTTTCTATTTACGCACAAAATATTCTCCCAAAGCTATTCTTCTACACGGCTCACGCGCACGTGGGGATGCTTTTGAGCAAAGCGATTATGACTTCGCTTTAATCACAGAAAATCCTGATCGAATAAAACCCGAAATCTATAAAGGGTACGCGCTTGATATAGGTGGAATTTTTCCAACAGAAACAATTTTAATGGCAGGGCAAACTCCTGTATGGCCATGTCTTGTTCTTTATGATGATTCAGATGACTTTGGAGAACGCCTAGCAAAGCAGACTGAACTCGCATTTATGCAAGGACCCGTTCCTTTAACAGAAGAAGAACTTGAGAATCGTCTTAATTTTTCAAAGCGGCTTATTCAGCGTATTCAGGGGCGTGGAGAAGATCCCATGGTGCGATTTTATTATGCAGGAGATTTTTATCAACGTGCCTTACGCTACTGGTGTGAACTCAATCAAAGATGGACCATGTCGGTGCATCGGTTGCTTCCTCTCATTGCTAAGGAAGATCCTGAGTTTTATAAGATGCTTAAAGATTTATGGACTGAGAATTATCAAGGGGCTCTTCTAAGGATTCATCAGCATTTATTTAAGGAAAGTTTATGACCATCAAAATTCCCATAAACGTCGCCCTTGCAGGATTTGGATTTTCTGGGAGCACATTTCACGCACCTTTTTTAAGTGCTCTTGACGACTATAATTTATGCAGCATTGTTTCCTCCAATCCTGAAAAAGTCCAAGCCAGCTTACCGAATATCCCTGTTGAATCCGATTTTACGAAAGTTCTGAAAGATCCAGCTTTAGACTTAATCGTGATTGCGACACCCAATACCACTCATTATGAACTGGCTAAAGCTGCTCTTAAATCTGGAAAACATGTCGTTGTTGATAAGCCTTTTACGGTTCATTCAAAAGAAGCCCAAGAGCTCATTCAAATTGCTAATCATCGGAGTCGAATTTTAACCGTTTATCACAACAGGCGCTGGGACGGAGACTTTTTAACCATCAAAAAACTCCTCGCAGAAAAAGTCTTAGGTGAGGTCTATTTATATGAGGCTCACTTTCACAGATATAGGCCGAACCCTAATCCACAACGATGGAAAGAGAGTGAAAGTATTGGATCAGGGATTTTATATGATCTGGGATCTCATTTGATCGATCAGGCCTTGCATCTTTTCGGACCTCCTGACGCTATTGATGCTGACATAATAACACAAAGGCCTGGAGCCATTGCGGATGATTACTTCCATTTAAATTTAAAATATGGAACGAAGCGGGTCATTTTAAAGGCCAGCAACCTTGTGAGTAATCCTGGTCCACGTTATCAACTGCATGGAGCAAAAGGAAGTTTCTTAAAAAATTGGATTGACCCGCAAGAGCAAGATTTGATGTCAGGAAAAACTCCACTTGATAAAACCTGGGGTCAGGATAAAGAGCAAAATTACGGCGTTTTAAGTGTTGGTAATCAACATACCCCAATTCCCACAATTCCTGGTAATTATGGTTCCTTTTATAAATTGCTTGCTAAAGCCATTCATGCCAATTCTCCTCCCCCTATTCTTGCAGAGGAGGCTTATCAAGTCATGCGCATGATTGAAAAGTGTCGGGGAAAATAAAGTGGCAAACAATCTTGAAGAATATGTTGATCCTCAACTTTATGATGCGGAATATGGCGGGTATAAAGGTGATTTTGAGTTATTCTTTAATCTCATTGAAACGGGTTCGGTTCTGGATCTTGCCTGCGGGACAGGGCGCTTAACCCTTCCTCTTGCACAAAAAGGATTGAAAGTTATAGGCCTTGATGCTTCTGAGCCGATGCTCGCTCTTGCTGGAGAGAAAAGCAAAGAATTCTCCATTAAGTGGATCCAAGGGGATATCAGGGATTTTCATTTGAATGAAACGTTTGATCTTATCCTTATGGGGGGCAATGCTTTCCAAGCACTGTTATCAGAATCCGATCAAATGCAGATGTTAGATTGTGTGAGAAGGCATCTTAGGCCCTCAGGGCTTTTCGTTTTTAATACCCGTAACCCTCAAGAAAAAGACTTTAAAACAACTTCTGAATTTGAGTTCTGGCACGACTTTCAAGATCCCCAAGGGGATGAGGTTAAAGTATATGGGAAGCAGGAAGTTGACCCCACTCATCCAATCGTAAAATACACCACAAAACGCGTTTGGAAGAATAAAGAAACAGCTACCACAATTCAGCTCCGTTTCACACCCTATGATCAGCTCATGGAGCTTCTTGCACAAGCGGGATTTGAAGTCTGTGAGGTGTTCGGAGATGATAAGAGAAATCTCTTTCACAAAGTTAGTCTCTCTATTATTCCTATTTGTAGATTAAAATGACGACAAAAACGTGAGAGAGAAGGATTTTTTATCTTGCAGACCATTTTCCCAAACAAGTTGAAACCTGGTGACGAAGTTCGCGTGATTGCCCCGTCCCACAGCATGGGCATTATATCAAGCACAAATAAAAAAATAGCATTCGAAGCTCTCGAGAGTTTGGGTCTGCACATTACCTTTGGACAGCATGTTGATGCAATGGATATGATGCATTCATCCTCCATTGACTCGCGTCTTGCTGATTTGCACCAGGCGTTTGCCGATCAAAATGTTAAAGCCATTCTGACAGTCATTGGCGGATATAACTCCAATCAACTATTGGATTTTATTGACTTTGATATGATAAAAAACAATCCAAAAATCTTTTGCGGATTCTCTGATATTACAGCTTTGGGAAATGCTATTTATCATAAAACAGGTCTCGTAACTTATTCTGGGTTACACTTTAGCTCATTTGCGATGCAAAAAGGATTTGATTATAGCCTTGAGCATTTTAAAAAGATCTTTTTTGAATCGAATGAAATTTATCTTATTCCATCAAAAGAGTGGTCGGATGATGCTTGGTACTTAGATCAACAAGTGCGAACGTTTCATCCAAATGCTGGATATAAGGTCATTAATGCGGGTGAAGCTGAGGGCAAGATTATTGGTGGAAATTTGGGGACGCTGCGGTTGTTATGCGGAACACCGTATATGCCAAATATTGTCGACGCCATTTTGTTTCTCGAGGCTGTATCTCATTCAAATGCAGCCGATCCAGACATGTTTGAACGAAGTCTACAATCCTTGATTCAAGATTCTCGTTTTGAAAAGGTTCAGGCAATCGTTATAGGTCGTTTTGAAAATAAATTTGGAATGACGGATGAAAAAATGCGCTACATTTTATCCACTAAATCGGCTTTAAAAAATATCCCCATCATTGCCAATGCGGACTTTGGGCACACGACACCCATTTTTACGTTTCCCATTGGAGGAACGTGCCACCTGATAGCAGAAGCTCCAGGAAACGTACAACTGATCTTTGAAAAACATTAGCTTAAGCGTTGCTCTCACTGACGCGATTTTGCCATCCAAAACTTTTATGCATCAAATAAAAAAACCTCTTGACCCTGACCTTACGTCATACCGTAGCTTGCAAAACAAGGAGAAAAAGCGATGACTCAGTGGTATGTGAAAGAACTAAGTAAGCTGACGAAAGTTTCGGTGCGAACACTGCATCATTATGACAAAATTGGTTTGCTTAAGCCATCCATAAGGCTCCCTAACGGTTACCGTTTATACTCTGAAAAGGATTTATCGAAGCTACAACAGATACTTGCCTTAAAGTTCTTTGGCTTTGAGCTATCGCGCATCAAAACTTTGATGCAGGAAGAGATCAATATTTTTGATCATTTTCGAGCGCAGCAAAAATTCCTTGAACAAAAGATTCAATCTTTGCAAGAGGCGAGCAAAACCCTCGATGCGATCCTCTGTGAGAGTGGGTCCGATAAATCCGTCCCTTGGGAAACCATTATTAAACTTATTGAGGATTATAATATGACAAAAGAACTTGAACATCCATGGCTTGCGCAAGTGCTCAGCCCAGATGAGCTTAAAGAGTATGCTCACTTTGAACATAATTTAAAAACGCGATTTACAGAGAGTCAGAAAACAAACCATGAGCAAGAGTGGGCGGACTTAATAGCGCAGGTTGAAGCCAATCTTGATAAAGATCCGGGCAGTGATATTGGGACTCAAATTGGAAAGCGATGTATGGATTTGGTGAATACCTTTTATGGCAAAAAGCATGCAGCCCTGCGTAATGCCGTTTGGGAAAAGGGCTATAAGGAAGGCAAAATGGAGGCGGAGCATGCCTTATCTCCTCAAGCCGTTGATTGGCTTGATAGGGCAGTATCTGAGTATTATAGAAAGCGAGCTTACAGCATTCTTTCGCAAGTTGAAACCCAGTCTTCTGATGTGGTCTTAAAACTATGGAATGCGTTATTGGAAGATATGCATGGCGATGATCATGCTCTTAACGACGCTCTTTATGAAATAGCTATGAAAGATGATAAAATCAGTGAAGCTGCTAAAAACTGGCTCAAGAAAATTTCTAAATAAAGCAAAAAGTGACTTCGATGATCCAAGATTATTGGAGTCACTTTCCTTTCTCACACTCGCCATCGTTCTCCTACAAATTGCTGGGTGAATATACTGGCTTGCCTTACAGCCTACCAACTGGAAAACAAACCAGCTTTTAAATCCTTACCTCCTCTTTTCCAAACTCAGGTGAATTAAGGAAAGCAAATTCTCCCTTTCCTCTCCGGTGAATTTTACTTACAAAATAAGTTTTCTTAAGGGAAACCAGCGAGGAAAACTTTTAAGCACCGAAAGGCAGAGAAAGTGTACAGTGTCCAGCCTCCAAATATAGCGCCATTAATAGATTAGTATTTTTTACGACTGGGCCATTTCTAGAGGCAGGATCATCTAAAAATTTGTATTGTCATGTTACAAGGATTTTTGCACTATGTATGAAACTCAAGAGGAAAAGTAAAATGAATCATCAACAAAGCCTTACCAGCATTATTAGTGTTACTTCGCTTGCCATCTTTTTGGCGTGGCCTCTTAGCTCCGTTGCAATGGAGAAAGAGCACGATGATGAGAACCCTAAAAAAACACCCATAGTAAAAGAAGCCTCTAACCCACAATCAAAGAAAAGACAAAAAAGGGGAATTTTAGA
>DATKTE010000049.1:0-2421 GCA_035531295.1 Alphaproteobacteria bacterium | reverse complement strand
GTTGAAACTTGACATTAAAACGAGGATATAATGATTTTTGCCTTCTTTGTTCAGCACCACTATCGGTCATGTGAATTAGTGTATCCCAAGTGGGTTCAATTACGATTGGCCAGGCAAGGGTAACATCTTCAGGAAAAACTGCCATTTATAGACTCTCCGCTATTGCTCTTCGAAGCGAGCCATTATCCGCTAAATTTTCAGCAGCAAGTAAAGGTACTGCTCCACTTCTTCTTGCTAATTCAACAAAGCTCGCTGCATCATTGGCGGTTATATTATAAACAGTAATATTATTAACTCCACCACTCCTCATATTTTTACCAGAAATTATATCACCACTTTTATCCGGAACAAATAACTCCGGACCTTTTTCACCAACAAGATACGGACTCCCTACCGATACAGGGCCACCGGCAGCACGAGGAGACCACCGAGCCGATGATAAAGAAGTAGCTGCACCACCACTGCCCCCACTCATACCTCCAAAAATACCGGATATAAATCCCCATGCCTGCTCAAGCATTCCCCCGCCCTTCATCTCTTTCCCGAATATCCATTGAGTCATCATCTGACCCATAATATCCGCCCAAGCTCGCTGCATGGTATCTAAAAATGAACTAAAATAATCTTTAAATGTTTCAAGCTTGCCTTTCATTTGATCGTAAAAAACATCAGAAAAAGTTTCCTGCATTGCCCAGGAAGTTCTCTCTGATAACTCAAGCATACGATTAGAAGTCTTTTTATTTTCCTCTTCCCACAATCTTAAAGTTTCGGCTTTCTCAGCGGACATAGCAGCAGCAGCTTGAACCTGCTCATTATTATAAGTAGCCCAAAGATCGGTTAGCACAGGCACTACTCTTTTATTTGATTCAAGTAATATTTCATTTGCTCTATCGGCATCGCGTTTCAATATTTCAGATTGTCTAAAACGATTCATTTCAAAAGCATCAGCCCCTGGATAAGATGGTTTTATATCAGTATTAATTGAAGGCTGAAGAATTGGACTTTTTTTCTTTACATAATCAGCATAACCAGGGGTATCTTTCGTTATCTTCTTAGTAATCCTACCTAATTCTTCAGTTTTCTTTATCGCCTCATCAACCATTTTTTGTCTTTCAAAAAATGATGCTGCGACAAAAGTATTATAATCAATCAACCCTTTTGTCGATAGCTCTATTCCTTGCAAATAAGTATCCATAATACCACGCAAACCGGCATATTTTGCTATCTTTCCAAGTTGTAAAGCTACCGCCCCAATATTATCAGCAATTGCACTGATATATCCTGGCATATCTTGATTTAAAAATACTTCGTTTTTTTCAATCCAATTACTAAATTTATCTATTATTTCCTTCACAGGTGGCATTAAAGCAAAACCTATTGTTTCACCAATATCACCCAAGGTGTTTTTTAATGATTTTAAAGCACCACCAAAAGTATCCCGAGCAGCTTTCGCAGCACCCCCAAACTGACTTTCAAGTTCATCCAATATTAAACTTTGTGCCTCGGCTGTTTTACCGGCTTCCCATAATCCCTTTATCAATTCTTTTTGTTGCTTTGTGAACTGAATACCGGCCCGACTTAAAGCTCCAAGATTAGCCATCGGATCATTCAATGCCTTGCCGAGTTGAATCATTGCAGAGTTAAGATCCTGGCCAACTACTTCGGCTAAATCCAAAGCCGACATTGTTGTTCGCTCAAATGCCTCTCCTCTGATCTGTTTAAACGTCGCAAGAATCGCCATACCGGACAATATAGTTTCATCACCAGTAGTAGTAACCTTTTGCATGCCAGCCGCTAACTTTTTTAATTCTTCAAGTGTATAACCGGCAGCTTGCCCTGTACTTTTTATAACAGCACCAAGACGTTTTTCAACCGCCTCCTGTTCAATAGCTAACTTAATAAACTTAGATGCTGCAAAGCTCAATGTCGCCGCCATTGCCGTAGCACCCAAAGCAATAGCTTTAAAATTAATCTTATTTAAAGCATTTTGAATTTTTGCGGCTCCTTTAACTGACGCATCACGAGCAGAAACAAGACCTTTTTTCAAAGGATCTATATTGGCAGTAATCAAACTATAAATTGTCGCTATCTTAGTCGCCATCGCGAATTAACTCTCTTGATAGGTGCATAACTTTTTCAATCGTTTCAATCGGTGTCTCATCTTCGCTCAACTTAACGAGTTCAATCACTGTTGGCATATCCAAACCAATCGGCTTGCCCATCGACGAATATTGAATATTGTTAATGGCCAACATAAAAACCTCCACTGCCCCTTTGTGTTCCTCCTCTAAATAAGGTAAGCAAGTTCGGCATGGGGTCTGTAATCCTTTACGTTCTGAAAATTTCTTGCACACCTTACACGAGAGCTTCTTTAATCGGGCTCTGGTGTGCTCGACAAGTTTTTTTCCAAGTACTCGGCAT
>DATKTE010000048.1:0-5005 GCA_035531295.1 Alphaproteobacteria bacterium | reverse complement strand
TTCAAAAAAAGCGGCAAGTCTTTTGAAAGGGCGAACGAAGTAGTCGGGAAGTTCGCAACACACCACACAGTTCGTCAGGTTCGTTTTCATGAGAAGGTATCCCGAGAACAGCAGGAAAAAATAATTGCAAATATATGTCGCACAGCACATTTGCACCACCTTGGGTCTGGTTTTTTTGAAGATGAAAAAATACACAATTACAACGAAACCTTAATAAATCTTATAAAAAACAATGTAATGTGCATGAAGAATAACTATGTTGCTGGATGGAGGAGTCTCCCAGCACCCATACAAGATTATGCAATGCGTGAGCTAATCAAGAATTTTAAAAAAAATCCTCATCAAGAGGACGATAAATTTGAAATGGTAAGTATTTGTCGGAATATGATGCGTTATTACTTTACCATTGCGTATCCTGAAATTAGAAAAGTTTTGCCTAAGCCTTCTTCTCTTTCAGAAGAAAAAGAGTTTGCCTCATCATGCACAAAGGAGAAGGAGAAGGAGAAGGAGAAGGCGCCCGAACTTGCTGAAAATCTAAAGCTTTTAAAAGATATAATCGATACTTCTAAATCATTTTTCTCATTTGGTAGAGAGAAGAAAAAGCCAGACGAAATTAGAAATGCATTTCAAATAAAAGAGTTACCACAAGAAATACAAGAGCCACTTCTTTCTTTAATACAAAGAAAAATTCAAGTAACTAGGAAGGTAAAAGGAAGGGAAAAAAAGCCCTTCGTTGGAATCGACTTTAAACCTTTTGGCAGTGATTTAATCTACAACTGCATGCTTGAATCCTTTGTTATCGATCAATATAAACAATACTTGGCAGTGGGCCCCTTGATGGAAATTCAGAATTCATTGTTTCTGAGTACAGACAGTGAATATTTATCAGCTCGTACATACAGTCATTTTGGCGATATTGTAATATCGCCTTCCTTACTATTAAATATCTTTCTTGAATCCATAGAAGAAGAAATGTCTATTCTAGAAATAGGGCCTGCGCGAGGAATTGAAACATTTAGAATGTTGAGTCGTGGCGCTAAAGTTACTGGTGTTGATTTAAGTGCAATCGATTTAGAGCACTTGAAGATGCGTACTCCTCTTGAATTGCAGAAGAACTTAAGGCTCATAAATGCAAAATTTCCCACTGAGCTCAACCTCGAATGTGAAAATAAATTTGATATGATTTATATGAGCCATGTTGCCCATTATCTGACGGGAGAAGAATTTCGCGCTGGAATTGAAAAAATTGCCTCATTATTAAACCCTCACACCGGAAGATTTTATTTTCAAACTCTAACACCCTATTCACGACCATATGTATGGAACATGGCTAAGGCTGATATAGCCCTTAAGGAATTAGAGGAGAATAAATCAGAGACAGAAAAAAATGAATGGCCAGGTTTCTTTGATGAAGAAGAGAAAAAGAGTGAGCATGCAAAACGCCCTGACGCCGTCACATTGAATGGGAAAACGATGCCTGATTTTGGGCATCCCCTTCATCCATTTGTTCTCGAACGAGAATTAAAAAGAGCTGGATTTCATATACATTATATCGGTTATGGTTCTCTAAATACCACTCTTTCTCAAAGGATTAGCCCACTTTCTTATGAGGAACAGGAAATGTTTGTTAAAAACTCTATCTTTCCAACATCTTTAGAAAACAAGAAAGCAATTTTTGAAAAGATCTCAGGTCTAAGTCCCATGCATATGCCGTGGATTAATGCGCTAATAAAAGATATGCACCAGTATCGCTCTAATTTTTCCTGGCCAATGAAGCCAGCGTATCCCTTAGAAACAATGACCTCCGTGTTTGCTATTGCTTGTTACGGTGGGGATGACAAGCTTTGTTCGAAAGATTAAAAATGGGTGAAAAATAGTCAGATTTATCCAGAATATTTGCACTGTGAAACTCCACGGGTTTATGCCCGTGGTGTCTTCCATTTTTTCACTTGGCTTCCCCGCAGACGTGTACCCACCTTTACTAAAGCTTGCACCTTTTTGAAGTCTTCAAAAATACTTATAGAATATCATAAATACAAGCGCGCCATAAAAAACAGCGATTTTAAAAATTTTATGTTCTTTAAAAGAAATACTCATTATTGTTAATAATATAAGGCTGGGGTAGGAAACTTCTAAAGCGGGAGCTAGAAATTTTTCAATTCCTCGAAAATCCAAGAGGGAAACCAAGAAGGATGTGGCAACTGTTACAAATAATACGATTGGAAATTTACGATCGTTAATTTTAAAACGCGAACACAAGTACTGAGCGTAAATATTATTTAGAGCGACAGCTGTCGTAAGACAAGAAAATACGATGATAACTCCGATGAGTAATGTTGCTTTTTCTCCCATAAGATGGGCTGCAATCGTTGGAAGAATAAGCTCTGGAGATACACCTATCGTATAAGACTTGTAATAAGCCCCTAAGAAGACAAACCCTAGGTAGATAACGGCCAATAGACTAGACCCCACCAAGCTTGGCTTTAGGGCGGCTCGGATCAATTTTCCATGGCTCAGATCTTCCGGCAGAGCAGCCTGAATTTGCTTGAAAATAAGGGATGAGAAAAAAAAGGCCGCAAATAAATCCATCGTGCGATAACCGCGTAAGAATCCATCTGCAAATGCGCCGGGTCCTCTGACCTCACTTAAACCTAAATCTGGCGCTAAAAAAACCCCCATAGAAATAAGGATAAAGAGTGAAACGAGTAAGAGAGGCGTCATCCACTTACCCAAAATAGAGATCATAAGGTGTTCTTTTAGGCCAAACAAAAAAGTCGCCATACAAAAAACAAGGCTAAAAGCAATAAGGGATATTTGGGGGTAGAGATACCCAATCCCTCCGTGGGCAACCGTTATACACCTGGGGACCACACCGAAAGACCCTAATAAGGATAGTGTAAATAAAGGGAGAACAAGGCGGGCTAATCCTCCTGCTTCCGCAAAGAAGGCATTGTAACTCCCCCGGTGGAGCTTGATCACGAATAAACCCAGGAAAGGTAAAAGAATCCCTGTTAAAAAGAGTCCTAAAAACCCTAAAATCCACTGATCTCCAGCGTTTCTGCCTATTTCTAACGGAAACACCAAGTTTCCAGATCCAAAGAACATGGAAAATATGGCAAATCCATAAATGAAAATATGTTTGTATTGTTGCATCATCGTCTCTCTAAAGCGAAGGTTAAAATAAGTGATATGTGTGGGTTAGGAGAGAATTTATAGGGCCGAGCAGGCCACGACGACGTCATGAAGAGAGACGATATTGAAGAAATGATTTTGAAAAAATGTCATCATATTTGAAGTATTCCACAACCTAGAATAAATTACAACACCCCTAAATATGAATCGCCCTCCCATCAACTGCCAAAGCCGCCTCTTTCACAGCCTCATTCAAGGTGGGATGGGCATGGCATGTCCGCGCAATATCTTCAGAAGAGGCAGAAAATTCTAATGCAAGGGCTGCTTCAGCGATCAAGGTTCCCGCTTCCGGTCCCATGATGTGAACGCCGAGGACAGCGTCGGTTAGCGGGTCGGCCAGAATTTTCACAAAGCCTTCCGTATCTCCCATCGTTTTGGCGCGACTATTGGCGAGGAAGGGGAATTTTCCGACCCTATAGGCCTGCTCTTCTGCCTTAAGCTCTTCTTCCGATTTCCCAACGGATGCAACCTCAGGGTGCGTATAAATGACCGCAGGAATAACGTTATAATTCACGTGACCATGCTGACCCGCCATATTTTCGGCAACTGCAATTCCTTCCTCCAGTGCCTTATGAGCAAGCATTGGGCCCGGGATAACATCACCAATGGCATAGACTCCCGAAATTGAGGTTTCATATCTCTCATTAACGGCGATGAATCCCTTTTCATCGAGAGCGACCCCTACTTTATCTAGCCCCAAGCCTTGCGTAAAAGGTTTGCGCCCAGTGGCTACCAGGACAATATCCGAATCAAGTGTTTCAGTTTTTCCAGAGGAACTTTCAATTTCAACAGAAAGGTGATCTTTCCTTTCCTTAATTCCCTTTACTTTCGTTGAAAGCTTAAATTCTAATCCTTGTTTGGCGAGAGATTTCTGTAAGGCTGCTCCCATTTCATAATCCATCTGAGGAACAAGCAGATCCATAAACTCAACAACCGTAACCTTTGCGCCCAAGCGTTGCCAGACCGACCCCATTTCAAGACCAATGTAGCCGCCCCCAACCACGATCATACTTTGAGGAACTGTGCTAAGGCTTAGAGCCCCAGTTGATGAAATGACTTTCTTCTCATCAATAGTTATCCCTGGGGGCGAGGCACTTTCAGACCCGGTTGCGATCAAGATATATCGCGCCTGCCAGGTATCGTCCCCGACTGCGACTTCTTGACTTGAAAGAAGACGCGCTTCACCAACAATCCGCGTAATCTTGTTTTTCTTGAGCAAATACTCAACGCCACCAGTCAGTTGTTCAACGACCTTATTTTTTCGCTCCATCATTTTATCAAGATCAAGAGAAACCTTACCCACTTTTACGCCATGAGCTTCCAAACCATGTTCCGCTTCTGCATATTTTTGAGAGGAATAGAGAAGTGCTTTTGAGGGGATACAACCCACATTCAAACAGGTCCCCCCCAATGTCTTTTCCTTCTCTATGCAAACAACACTCATCCCAAGCTGTGATGCCCTTATGGCAGCAACATATCCCGCAATACCTGCTCCGATAACGATAAGATCGACTTTATTTATTCCCATGGCTATACACCTAATAAAATGCGCGTTGGATCCTCAATACACTCTTTTACACGTATTAAGAAAGTCACAGCTTCTCTCCCATCGATGATACGATGGTCGTAAGAGAGAGCCAAATACATCATTGGACGAATTTCTATTTTCCCCTCTATAACGACAGGACGTTCCTGGATTTTGTGCATGCCCAGAATACCTGACTGCGGTGGATTGAGAATGGGCGTTGACATAAGAGATCCATAAATACCACCATTTGATATGGTAAATGTTCCTCCCTGAAGATCCTCGAGA
>DATKTE010000047.1:0-5955 GCA_035531295.1 Alphaproteobacteria bacterium | reverse complement strand
TTTTCCTGGCGCATCAAACTCTTATCGAATTAAAAAATGTATCGAAAGCCTATACGAAAGAAGGCAGGCCAAGTGTTTGCGACGTCTCTCTCACAATAGAGAAGGGGGAGAGTCTCGTCTTTATTGGGTCCTCTGGGAGCGGGAAAACAACCCTTCTCAAAATGCTTAATGGATTGGAAAAGCCAACTTCAGGATCCATACTCATCAAGGGTAAAAACATAGAAGCTTATAATATAAGAGAATTAAGACGTACGTTTTTTGGTTACGTCTTTCAAAAAATAGGGCTCTTTCCGCATATGAATGTGAAAGAAAACATTGAAATAGCCCTTTCACTTGAAAAAAAACCCCTCGAATTTCGCAAAAAAATAGTCCGTGAACTTTTAGATTTTATGCACCTTAGCCCTGACATTTACCTTGATCGTTATCCCGATCAGCTCTCAGGAGGCGAACAACAACGCGTTGGGGTTGCAAGAGCACTCGCCACAGATTCGACTTGTCTCCTTATGGATGAACCTTTTGGGGCTTTGGACGCTGTCACACGATGTGAATTACAAGATGAAATCTTAAACCTCAAAAAAGAGCTCAAGAAGACAATCGTTTTTGTGACCCATGACGTCTCTGAAGCTTTTAAAATTGGTGACCGTATAGCAGTTATGAGAGAGGGAAAAATCGAACAAATTGGAACAAAAGAACAATTATATAGAACCCCAAAAACAGCATTTGTGAAACAACTGGTCCAAACAGGACTAAAAAACGAGGGAGAGAGCTTTCAGTGAATTTCTTCCTTTTTTAGGAGAGCACGCCGCTTCTCTTCAACAAAAAACGCTTGAGCATATTTCTCTTGCAGCGCTTGCTCTTCTGTTCGCCTCAGGAATTGCTATCCCACTTGGGATCATCATTACTCGCTTTGCTCCTCTTAGGAACATCGTCTTAAATGCGGGGAGTGTATCTCAAACGATTCCCAGTTTAGCAATGCTTGCCTTTTTGGTTCCCTTTTTAGGCTTAGGCAATGCCCCAGCGCTCGTTGTTCTTACATTTTATGCAATTTATCCCATTTTAAGAAGCACTTATACTGGGTTAAAAGGCATCCCCCCAGAGTGTATTGAAGCTGCAGATGGTCTTGGATTTTCAAATTTTGAAAAATTATGGTGGGTTGAATTCCCTCTTGCCCTTCCGGTTATTATTTCTGGAATGCGGGTCGCAACCGCCATGACCATTGGTATCGCGACCATCGCAGCTTTTATTGGGGCGGGAGGTCTCGGAGATTTCATTACGCAAGGACTTGCTCTAAATGATTCCTCGTTGATTTTGCTAGGGGCTATTCCAACTGCCCTTCTGGCGATTGCTTTTGATTATGGGATTTCTCAACTTGAAATTCGACTCAACCATCGGAAAACAAAACTCTCTAAAATTCCCAGAGTGAAAACCTTCTTGTTTGGGACGGCTTGCCTTATTCTCGTTTTTTGGATGGGTACGTCTTTCTTCAAAGAATACATGCAGAAAAAAACAGAAGCCGTTGTCATTGCCAGTAAAAATTTCACAGAGCAATATATTTTAGCCGAACTCATGGCCCAATTAATCGAAGCAAAAACGCAGCTGAAAGTCATTCGTAAATTTAATTTAGGAGCAACAGATATTGTTCACCAAGCTCTTTTAAAAGGTGACGTTGATCTCTATCCTGAATATTCTGGGACGGCCTATATGACTGTTTTAAATGAACCCCAAAATGTTGACAGCGCGTCTATTCTTAAAAAGGTGAGGTCAGCCTATAAAGAAAAATTTAATCTTCTGTGGCTTGAACCCTTTGGATTTTCAAATTCTCAGTCTCTTGCTCTTAAAAAGGACTTTGCTGAGAAACATCAAATACACTCTTTGAGTGATCTCGCTCTGATCTCAAATGATTTAAGAATAGCTGCCCCGCCTGAGTTTTTAAAACGCGCAGATGGCTTTCCCGGATTAAGCAAGGTGTATGGGTTGACGTTCAAAAAAATGATGCAGGTCGATCCAAACCTTATGTATTCTGCAATTGAAAATCAAAAGGTTGAAGTTATTGCCGCTTTTACAACAGACGGAAAGCTTCAAAAACACAATTTGGTCACTTTAAAGGATGATAAGGAATTTTATCCCCCCTATTACGCAGCCCCTGTCATAAGAGAAACTATTCTTATAGCTCACCCTGAAATCCAACAAGTCTTAGGGCCTGTCCTCGGCTTTATAACTGAGGAAAAAATGACTGATCTAAATTATCGAGTTGATGTAGAAGGGCGTTCTCCAGCTGAAGCTGTTCGCCAGTTTCTTTCAGAATTTAACTTTCATTGAAACTTTATAGGCTTATGTACGCAAATGTTTGTGCGTTACCTTTCCGTATAGAAAAGTTTAAATAAAAATTAAAACTTTCTGTCCATAATAAAAGGTAGTTTTTTTAACAATGAAAATATAGTAATGAAAAAAATTTCTGATCTAATAAAACTATTCCAAAGCTTTTTTACGATCAAGGGATCAGCCTCAAAAAAGCTATTCAAAAAAAACGAAATTCATGTCTCCAAAGCCACTGTTGCAACAGCTAATGAACGCTTTGTATTAATCAGGGCTGCATCCTTATCTGTAGATTTTTATGAATGTATCTTGGATTTATACCACGATAAGGAAAAAAACGAAGCTATCCACACGACGCAGCAACTTCTCTTTGATGTAAGCCATGCAATTGGGTTGAAAGATGGAGAATATTTTCAAAAAAAATTACCTTTTATAAATCCAGCAACTGTATTGAAAGTGGGCCGAGTTCTTTTTGCAAATACGGGATGGATGCCTATTACTGTATTTCCTGGTTCAAAACCGTCAAAGGATGATAATTTTATACTGTTTTTTGAGCATCCTTCCACATTTGAATCTCACTCCTGGCTCAAAGCTGGTAAAAAAACAGATAGGCCTGTTTGCATCATGACTTCAGGTTATTCCTCGGGATTGTGCGAAAAACTTTTTGGTATACCCCTCGTAACCACAGAAATTACCTGCCGCGCAAAGGAGGATAAGTCGTGCATTTTTGTCATGGCCCATCCTGCACGAATTACGTGTTACATAAAAGATTATCTTAAGAAAAATCCCGAAATTGCTAAAGAAGCTACCCACTATGAAATACAAGATTTTTTTAAAATAAAGATGGCCGAAGTCTCCCTGAAGAAAGTAAATGCGGCATTAAGAGCGACAAATCGCAAACTAAAATCAAAATCAAAGGCATTAAAAGAAAAAAACCATGTGATTGAGCTATTAAGCGAATTCCGAGAACTTTTACCAGCCTGTGCTACAAACGAAGAAGTATATACTATTTTTAATCAATATGTTGCAAAATTATTTCCCAACTACAGATGGGGGTTATGGATCTATACAGAAGAGAAGAAGAAATTTCAAAACGTCAAAACGTGGGGTTCCATGACTGACTTAGAAAAGCGCAATTTTTCTTTTGGTGATTGTTTTGCCCTACGTCACGATCAAATTTATAAAGTTAATTTTTCCTCTTCCAAACCACATTGTCATCATATGCCCAAAAAAGCGGAGGGGTATACTTGCTTTCCAATGGCATTAGGTGATGAGATTTTTGGAGTGGTCTCTGTCATTTTTGGTCGATCGAAATTTTCACAAGAATCACAAGCCATATTTGCAAGGTTTACTGACAATATGACTTTGGCTTTGTCCAATATTCGGTTGCGGGAGTCTCTTTTAGAACTCTCTATGCATGATTACCTGACTGGCCTTTTTAATCGACGATATATGGAAGAGACGTTGAAAAAAGAAATAGCAAAGGCCACACGAGGAAAATCAAACATAGGGCTGATTATGTTTGATATTGATCATTTTAAGAATTTTAATGATACCTATGGGCATGAAGCAGGGGATACAATCTTAATTAATGTGGGAAAATTTCTTAAAGAGCATTTTCGAGAGGGAGATATTATTTGTCGTTTTGGGGGGGAAGAGTTTGTCATAATTTTAGTAGGAGCGAACAAATCCTTTACCTTAGACAGGGCAGAGAATCTTCGTGAAAAATTCAAAAATTTGCCGACACAATTTGGAAATAAATTTCTGGGTCATATTGAAATATCAATAGGAGTTGCAGTGTTTCCTGAAAACGGGCAGACCTCGCGCGAGCTCTTGGATGCTGTTGATGAGGCACTTTATCGTGCAAAAAATGATGGTCGCAATCGCGTTCGTGTTGCAACAACTTAGTTGTGGGCTTTTATAAATAACGTCTTACAGTTAACAAACTCTTTAATTCCAAGGTGGGAAAGCTCCCGACCAAAGCCACTCTCTTTTATCCCACCGAAAGGAA
The DNA here is from genome assembly GCA_035531295.1 of Alphaproteobacteria bacterium. GTDB lineage: Bacteria > Pseudomonadota > Alphaproteobacteria > UBA9655 > UBA9655 > UBA9655. The sequence continues at coordinate 1,628 of DATKTE010000047.1, read as the reverse complement.
GACGAGGATCGGATTTTACCTGAGCATTCACAAAACAACTTCCCGCATTCAGCTCTTTTAAAGCAATTCTTTCTCCGCGAGAAAGGTCTTGTGTAAACACAGCTGCGCCAAGTCCATAGATCGTATCATTAGCCATCTGAAGGGCTATCTGTTCATTTTTAGCGACCAGTATTGCGGCGACAGGTCCAAACAATTCTTCATCATAAGCGGGCATCCCTTTCGTCACATTTGTCAAAACTGTGGGAGGGTAAAACGTCCCCGGTCCTTCTGGGATCTCCCCCCCAAGCAGACAAATGGCGCCTTTCTCCATGCTTTTTAAGACTTGGGAGTGAAGGGTATCCCGTAAATCAATGCGGGCGAGAGGACCAACGGTTGTCTTCGCTTCAAGCGGATCCCCGAGAATGGCATTTTTCATACGTTCAACAATTAGCTTTTCAAAACGCTCTCTCTGTTCTTCGAGAATAATAAACCTCTTTGCAGCGATACAGCTTTGACCCGAGTTCATAAGCCGGCTATTTGTACAAATGGTAGCCGCTTCCTCTAAATTGGCATCTTCCAAAATGATATAAGGGTCGCTGCCTCCCAACTCCAAAACACATTTCTTAAGAAATTGCCCAGCTTTCGTACCCACACTTTGTCCAGCGGCTGCGCTTCCCGTAAGGGTTACACCTCGAATATGCGCAGATTCGATAAGCGCAAGTGCGGTTGTGCTGGTAATTAAAAGCGTTCTGAATAATCCTTCTGGAAAGCCGGCTTCTTTAAAAATGGTCTCGATCGCCAAAGCACATCCAGGCACATTGGAGGCGTGCTTAAGGACGATAGAATTACCAGCCATGAGAGCAGGAACGGCAGCGCGAAATGCCTGCCAAAAGGGAAAGTTCCAAGGCATTATCGCTAGAACGACACCTAAGGGTTCATAGGCAATATAACTTTTATCTGCCTCCGTTTTGACAGTTTCAGATTTCAAGAAACTTTCTGAATTTTCAGCAAAATAGTCACACAACCAAGCACACTTTTCGATTTCAGCTTGAGCTTGAAGAAGCGGTTTACCCATTTCCTGGGTTATCAGAAGGGCTAAGGATTCTTTGTTTTTAATGAGTTTATCACTTGCTTTCTTCATACACATTGCGCGAAGATTAAAAGGAGTGCGGCGCCATGTTGTAAAGATTGTGTGACTTTCATTCACATGCCGAAGAGTTTCTTTCAAATCCATTTCAGGATAGGTTGTAAGAGTGGCTCCCGTTGCAGGATTAATCGATTTGAAACTCATTGCAAATTTCCATTTTTTAGAAGCAATCCATTTTTATACCCCAAAATTTCTTAATAGGTCCTTAATTATATTGCTGAAACCCGTCTCAACGAGTACATTAAAATTCTAACTTAGGCCAAAATGCGGACAAGAAATGGAATTTGATCCAACCCTCCTTTCACGAATTCAGTTTGGTTTCACAATAAGCTTTCACATTATTTTCCCCTCTCTTACCATTGGACTCGCTAGCTGGCTCGCCGTCGTGGAAGGACTTTGGCTTAAAACGGGTAATGCGATCTATCAAGAGATTTATAAGTTATGGGTTAAAATCTTTGCGGTAACTTTTGGCATGGGTGTCGTTTCAGGCGTCGTCATGTCT
>DATKTE010000046.1:0-3973 GCA_035531295.1 Alphaproteobacteria bacterium | reverse complement strand
GTCTTAAATGACCCCGCCATCACAAGCTTACTTGCAAACCCAAATGTCATTGCTATGCGAGCCGATTGGACAAAACAGGATCCAACAATCACCAGTTTTCTCCAAAAACATGGTCGGTATGGCATTCCCTTTAATATTGTTTTTGGTCCTGATAAGCCTGAAGGTATTGCTTTACCCGAAATTCTCACAATAGGGGGAGTCCAAGAAGCGTTCAAAAATGTAAGTTCCACCCCAACAGAAAATGAGAGAACATATGATAAAAGTCGGTGATTCCCTTCCTGCGATCTCCCTTAAGAGACTCACAGCTTCAGGAATTGAAGAAATTACGTTAAAAGACCGGTTAAAGGGGAAAAAGGTCATTCTTTTCGCCGTTCCGGGCGCTTTTACACCCACCTGCTCTCAGATTCACCTGCCAAGTTTTGTCAAACAAGTCGATGCCCTTAAATCGAAAGGCATTGATGAAATTATTTGTGTCGCTGTCAATGATCCTTTTGTTTTAGACGTTTGGGAAAAAGTTACCCATGCTCATGGAAAAATTACCATTCTTTCTGACGGGAATGGAGAGTTTACGAAGGCTATGGGAATGACACTTGATGCAAGTGGACTTGGATTGGGGGCAAGATCTCAGCGATATGTGGCTGTTGTTGAGGATGGAATTGTGAAATCTCTTGAAGTAGAACCACACCCTACCCAATGTACGATTACCTGTGCTGATGAGATTTTAAAGCAGTTATAATGGCTTGGCGGGCCAAAGCATCCGCGCGTTCGTTTTCAGGATGTCCTGCATGACCTTTCACCCAGTGCCACTTAACTTCGTGGGCTTGGATTTCAGCCTCCAGGGCTTCCCATAAATCTTGGTTTTTGACGGGTTTTTTATTTGAAAGACGCCAGTTATTCTCTTTCCATTTAGAAACCCACTTTGTAATCCCATCACGTAAATATTGACTGTCTGTGTAAATATCTATTTTTACAGACCTTTTTAACGTCTTAATCCCTTCAATTGCAGCTTTAAGTTCCATTCGATTATTCGTCGTCGTAGGATCAAAACCTGAAAGTTCTTTTTCAACTCCGCCATAACGCAAGATAACACCCCAACCCCCAGGGCCTGGATTTCCTGAGCATGCTCCATCTGTATAGATCTGGACTCTTTCCGTCATTCGAATTCCTTTCCAAAAGGAAAATGGCACAGGTGAATCGATCTTGTCGAGTGGCTCTTTCTTCTATAAATTTCGAAATAATGTAAGGAGAATTATTATGTCCCAACCCAATTGCCCTCAACCGACACCTTGTGAAGTCAATCTTGAAGAAGGGAAAACGTATTACTGGTGCACGTGTGGCCTTAGTCAAAAACACCCTTTTTGCGATGGGGCTCACAAAGGATCCGGGCTTAAATCACATTGCTTTACGGCAGAAGCCACTGGGAAAAAGTGGCTATGCGGTTGCAAACAATCCAAAACCCCTCCCTTTTGTGATAGCAGTCACCTGAAGGTTAACTCATGAGAAAGTATTTCTTTTTTCTGTTGATCCTATCTGTCACAGGATGTGGTTCGGTAACTTCTGAGAAAGTGCGTTGCCCAAAGACCTCGATCCTCGCTGAATTTTCAAAAAGTATAGATTTTCATAAAGAAATTCCTATTCGTTCAGATTTGGACAGTGTTATCCCTCAATGCACAACAGATGGTCTTCAAACATGGGTAGATTTTCGCCTTCGAATCACAAGTATTAGGCCTCTCTTAAGCTTTAATACCCCAATGACAATTAAAACATCCTACTTTGTGGCCGTTATCGATAAAGCTGGGAATGTGCTTTCCCGGTCAAACCATGACTTAGTGGTCAAATTTGAAGAAAAGCAAACAACCAAAGTTAATTTTGTCCAGCTTGAAGAACGGGTGCCGTTGGGTAAAGAGGCTTCCATTTACATTGGTTTTAATCTTGATGAAACCCAACGGGATTTCCTAGGGAAAGAACGAAATAAAAATGTCCACAATTTGCGGCCTTAATCACATTACACTTGCTGTTAGAAATTTACCATTTTCCAAAAATGGTGGATCATTTAAAAAAACAAGGAAGCCTATCTTCTAGACTTCCTTGCCGACTTCATTTTTCAACTTACAGCTGCTTCTTAAAAAATCTTGTTAGAAACCTTCCTCTTTTTTTACCCACGGCAGGAGACTTCTTTTTTTCAGGTTTTTGTTGAGGGTTAAATCTTTCTTCAATAAGCTTAACCGCGCCCTTCACATTTACCACGCCTTGACCAAAAGGAATATCAAAAGTAACACTCTCTGATACTGTTTTAACACGGGCTGTGTTCAAAAGAATTTTAAAGACATCTTCTGGTTTTGCCTCTTTACCCAGTGATTGTTTTACCAAAGAGCTCGCGCCCGTTATGATTGGGGCACCAAAAGATGTTCCACTTTTTACCACATTAACATTTTCAGCCCCTCTGCCCGCTATATTGCCACCTGGAGCTGTAATAACAACTGACGCTTCTTCTTCAGTCATCGGAGTGTTGCTAAAACTACAGAGTCTCTCTTTACCATCGGTGTACTCACTCGCAGCAACAAGAATCATTCGTCGTTTCATCTTTGGATTAAGGGCAAGTTTAAAAAGACTTTTTAAATTTGCGTTTCCGGCGCTATTGGTGCCATCATTCCCTAAGGCAACGATGAGTCCAATGTCTGCATTTGCAGCTTCAAGAAGGGCTTTTTTAACAACTTTAGCTATAGGAGCCTCATTCACATTATTCTCCCCAGGGAAAAGTAAGGACAAATTCAAGAAATCAACTTTAGAATCAATTGCCCTTTTAATTCCTTTTACATAACTTTCTACAGAAATTCCGGGTTTACATTCATAAATTCCTTCTTCTGCCTGAAAATTAATGTAACGGATTTCAGAATCAGGTACCACTTTGTGGACAATGTCGTAAACCAAATTTCCATGATGCCCTTTATCCCCTTTGCAATTTTTATTATTTGCAATAAGAGCCCCGCGGTTTATAGGTGCGTTATAAAATGTGCTTTCTGAAAGAGATTTCTGGTCTTTCTCTTTTTCTGGATAATGAAACCAACTATCCATAACACCAATTTTGATTCCCTTCCCGGTAAATCCCTTTTTATGGAGCTCGCGTAAGTTAAGAAAGCTTAAGTAATCAGGACATTGGTCAAAAACCTTGTCCGTTTTACAGACTCCAACAAAACCCTCCCATTCATACTTCATTCGTTCGCGATGGAGTTTCATATCTTTCTTTTTTGGACGGGTTTCTTTTTCAATACGAACCAGTGTATTATCACTTATTGCAAATTTATCTTTTTTCTCGTCAGAGAGGGGGAAAGAAAAAATTTCTTTTTCCTTTCCTTTGTCTGATTCCTTCTCCTTCTCAAAAGAGACGTTGAGAGAAGATTTTTCCTCTTCTCCCTGTTGTTTCGGCTCTTCTATGTTTTTTGTGTGCATACGTGTCGATATTCCTTTTGAAGGAGGAATATAAGAGGGCTCTGGGCTTTTGGTAAAATCTTCAAAAAACGCAACGCGTGCTTTTATCGAGCAGTTATTATCCAAATCTACAGGATCTGACATGCAATAACTCGCGTAAAAACAATATAGTGGAATAAAATATAAAAACTTATGACTCATAACACTCTCCAAAAAACAATAAAGTAAAAATAAACTTAATTACTGTAAGTTATCTAGTAACGATGAGTAATTAATTCAATTGATATTTCTACATGAATGAAGTGCAAAAAACGCGTGACAAACGTCTAAAATTTTAAATATTGTGCGTAGTCTTTCTAAAAGTGGAAATAATCAGCTCTGATGGGTCAGTCCTAAATTAAACCATGTCAATGACACTTCAAAATGTCCGGTTTAAATAGCACGACAATTGTCCGAGTTTAAGGGGCTCGCGAGCGCGCTATCAAACGGCGCCGTAGCGAGCGAGCCCCCTTATGCCGCAAGTTGATAATCATCCAAGGATTCT
>DATKTE010000045.1:0-13000 GCA_035531295.1 Alphaproteobacteria bacterium | reverse complement strand
CAGGGATATCAATTTTGTTGGTTAGTCGCATCGCGGATTAAATTAAAAAGGGAATCTATAGCAAATGCTATAGATTCCTTCCTAAAAGCGATGGGTCTTATTCGCTAGATATTCAAAGACTTGTCTGGCTTAAAAAAGACCATAAGTGAACCGGGCATTTTCTTTATCCATGAACATGCGTGCTTCATAATCGCAGGGCAAAAATGGAATACTGGGATGGGGTCCAAAGCTTCCTTCGCTCGCAAGACCTAATTTATAATCACTGAGTTCTATTCCCATTTCGCACTTCTTCTTTAAAACCTCAAACATTGTACCCGCACGTTCCGCTTCGCCTGAAAATGTTCCAAGTTGATCTGTGACTCCTCTTTGCTCAATAACCTTGATTCCTAAGTGTTTAAGAAAAGGTTCAGCAAGAGCTTCTGACTTAGAGTGCAGTGTATTGAGAATGCAGTATTTGTGTTGATAAATCATTTTAAAATATTTCTAATTTAAAATATATTTTGCAATTAAAAAGTAAAATGGGATCCCAAACAATATATTAAAAGGAAACGTAATTCCTAAAGATAGAGGAATATATACCCCTGCTTTTGCGTGAGGTAGAGCTGTTCGCATTGCAGCAGGAACGGCAATATAGGAGGCGCTGGCACAAAGAACCATAAACAGCGTCCCTGTACCAATATCTAGTCCTAATAATTTGCTGAGCCCCACCCCAAATGCTCCCCCAATCAAAGGCATATAGATACCAAAAGCAAACAGGCTAGGACTAAATTCTTTTAGGTGGTGAGCTTGCCTGGAGACTAAAAGCCCCATATCCAGAAGAAAAAGGGCTAAAAAGCCTTGAAAAGGATCAACCAGAAACCCATTCATTTTTTCTAAGCCCTCCTTTCCCGTTATAATACCTATCAGGAAAGAGCCAATTAAGAGCAAAATAGCTCCATTTGTAAAAATTTCTCTTAAACTACCCCTCTTTTGTTCTAATCCCTTAGATAAGCCATGATTCGCAATCATTAATCCTGAAAGAATTGCCGGAGCTTCCATAAGGGCAAGAACCGCAACAATGTAACCCGCATAAAGAATATGACCCTCTTGTAAAAAACTTACAGCGGTAACAAAGGTTACAACACTGATGGATCCATAGTGGGCGGAAACGGCTGCAGCTGTTGTGCGATCTAATTTTGTTGTTATTTTTAATAATGAAAACCCAACAAAAGGTTGAAGGAACCCAATTCCTAAGCCAACCAAAAGCATAGAAAGTACTTGGCCATTTATTTCTGGAGTGTCGGTAAGGGCAACCCCCCCCTTAAACCCTATAGCCATCATTAAATAAATGGAAAGATAGCGACTAATGCTATCAGGAATGACAAGATCTGATTTTATAAATCCTGAAAGACATCCTAATAAAAAAAAGAGAACGGGTGGGGACACCATGTTTTGAAAGAAAAAAGTTAAAACTGTCATAAAATCTCCGCAGAATGCATTTACTTAATGACATCCTTTGCATTGATGCTTATGATAAGGAAAGTTAATAATTTTAATATTCTAAATTAGAAATTCTTATGAGCTTTGATCATCTTAGTCTTCAATGTTTTTTATCAGTGGCTGGAAGTGGCAGCTTTACAAAAGCTGCAGAAAGAGTCGGGCGTACGCAATCCGCAGTTAGCCAACAGATTTCCAAGCTAGAGCAAACCTTGGGAGTTACTCTTTTAAAAAGAGAAAAAAAAGTTTCCTTAACAAGTGAAGGAGAAGTTTTTTTCAATTATGCCCATCGCATCATTTCTTTGCACCACGAAGTTATTGATCGTTTTAAAGAAGAAAGTCTTAAAGGCGAAATACGTTTTGGCGTTCCTGAAGATTTTGCCACTTTTTTTTTGGCAGATGTGCTTGCAGATTTTTCACGAATTCATCCAGGAATTTTGCTAAACGTGGAATGCGACTTAACCCTAAATCTTTTGGAGCGATTCAAGAATAGTGAATTTGATATTGTTTTAACGAAAATGATCTGCCCGAAAGATTTTCCCCTTGGCGTCAATCTGTTAACAGAGTCCTTAGAGTGGGTTTGCAGCCAGAGTTTAAGAGATGCTCTTGAGAAAGAGCGCGCTCTTCCCCTTGTCCTCTCTCCCCAACCTTGCATTTATCGAACACGTGCTCTTCAAGCGTTAGAAACTGCAGAACTCAAGTGGCGTATTGTTTATACAAGCTCAAGTTATGCAGGCACTCTAGCTGCCGTTAAAGCCGGACTAGGATTAACGGTCTTGCCAAAAAATATGATCCCAAAGAATCTTACTTATATTAATAGTGATTTTCTTCCGAAGCTTGATAAAGTTCATATTTCTTTTTTAAAACAATCAAATAATAATAAATCTATAAATAGTTTTGAGAAGTTTGTTTTAAATAAAATTAGATGATTTTATGGAGCATGCAGCGCCTCTAATGCTCTTGTCCGAGCACGAGTATGACCAACAATAGGAAAGGGATAGGTCATTCCCAACTTCACTCCTGAAATGAAGCCGGGGCACACATTGAATGTGATTACTAAAAAAATTGTGGGTCGCCATATACAAAAAAGAAATAATCGTTTAAAATTCATAAGGTATTCATAGCAGTTAAGTTTTTGCATGAAAAATAAGTACTTTTACAAATAATTTTATAATTTATATTTCAATGTTGAGTTTTTAATCATGAGCAAATGTTATATTAGTAAGCGCCGCATTCCTATTCATCGGCGAGATAAAGTTGCCTTTTATTATGTAAAATGTATGCGCTTTTTTGCAGATGCATTTTTTAGAAATAGATATGGTCACAGAGCTGTAGTTTTAGAGACCATAGCTGCTATTCCAGGCATGGTAGGAGGGATGTTAATCCATTTGAGATGCTTGAGAAAAATTAAAGATGATGAAGGATGGATACGGCAATTACTCGAGGAGGCTGAAAATGAGCGGATGCATCTTATGACATTTATTCATATTGCACAGCCTAACATGATGGAACGTTTAGTCATTATAATTGCTCAATTATTTTTTATTATATTTTATTTTATTCTTTATATTTTTTCTCCTTATACAGCTCACAGAACTGTTGGTTACTTGGAAGAAGAAGCTGTTACAAGCTATTCTCAATATCTCGAAGAGGTAATAGAAGGAAGAATTCCTAATGTTAACGCGCCTTCTATAGCTCAGTCTTATTGGGGTTTAGCAAATAATTCTACGCTTCTGGATCTGATTAAAGTCATTCGTGATGATGAATGCAGACATAGAGACAAAAATCATGGTTTTGCCGATGCTTTGTAACAAATTTGTAATTAGTTATCAGTTAAAGAAAGAATAACTATGGCCAACTTTTTAATCATTGCAGCAAGCAGCGGTATTGGACAAGCGGTTGTTCGTCAGCTTAAAAGCGAAGGACATACGGTTTTCAAGACAGCGCGAGACGATTCAAAAATTACGCCCGATGCTTATTTAGATGCGACCGATTTTGATGCGGTTGAAGAGGTATTTAAAAAAGCAGGAGATCTAAATGGAGTTGTTAATTGTAGCGGATCGCTTCTTCTAAAGCCATCCCACCTGACAACCAGAGAGCAATATAATAGTGTTGTAGAAAGCTCTCTTACAACTTCCTTTGCTACTGTTCGTGCAGCTGGAAAATATATGACGCATGGGGGATCAGTTGTTCTTATTTCATCAGCTGCTGCAAGGGAAGGATTTGCAAATCATGAGGCTATTGCCTCGGCAAAGGCTGGAATTATTGGGCTCACTCTTTCAGCAGCAGCTACCTATGCGAGTGCCAATTTGCGGGTTAACGCCGTCGCTCCTGGACTTATTGAAACACCTTTGACAATAGAGCTTACAAACAATGAAACCTCAAAAAAAATTTCAGAATCTATGCACCCTCTGGGTCGCTTAGGAACGTCAGAGGATGTTGCTCGCGCCATCTTATTTTTCCTTAACCCAGAAAATTCGTGGATAACTGGTCAAGTGCTGGGTGTTGATGGTGGTTTAAGTTCCGTCAGGCCCAAAGTAAAGTTTTAAATTATTTAGAAAAGCCATCCAATTCAGGGTAATCCTGAGATTGCCTTATATCTAAGCTATTAATAGGAAAGAGTTTTTAGCGCCTGCAATGCTCTTATCCGAGCAAAAGTATGATCAACAATAGGAAAGGGATAGGTCGTTCCCAAGTTAATTCCTGCCTTTTCTAAAACTTCAGGAGGGGCTTGCCAAGGAGAATGAATATAGGGGGAATCAAGAGCTTTGAGCTCTGGCACCCATTGCTTTATATAAGTTCCCTTGAGATCGAATTTTTGACTTTGAAGAGTGGGATTAAAAATGCGAAAATAGGGCGCAGCATCCGCCCCACATCCTGCAACCCACTGCCAGCTGGCCGCATTGTTGGCAAGGTCTGCATCAACGAGGGTATCCCAAAACCACTCTTCCCCCTTTTGCCATGGAAGCAGGAGGTGTTTCACTAAGAATGAGGCCACAACCATACGCACCCGATTGTGCATAGCGCCTGTATGCCAGAGCTCTCTCATCCCAGCATCTACTAAGGGGTATCCGGTTTTCCCAGTCTGCCAAGCTTTCAGAGCATCTGTATTCACTTCCCAAGGAAAACGGTCAAAAGATGATCTTAGAGATTTTGATGGTAGTTCTGGGAAGTGAAAGAGAAGATGATAGGAAAACTCTCGCCATCCCAACTGTCTTAAAAAAGGAAGAGTCTCAACGCCATGAAAACTGGATACTTGATGCCAGATTTGCCTAGGGCTTAATTCTCCCCAATGAAGATAGGGAGATAAATGGGATGTACCATTTTCCGAAGGATAGTCTCTTTTGCTAGCATAGGTTTCAATTTCCTCCTCTAAAAACCGGCTCAGTCTCTCCCAAGCTCCCCTCTCTCCAGGCTGCCAAGCTTTTTCCAAGCCCTGTCCCCATGTGGTGGGCTTAAATCCCCATTCTTCAATAGCATTAGAAGAAACAGGAGTCTTCCAACCATGAAGATCAGGAATTGGGCTGGGCTTAGGAACACTAAGGGTTTGAAGAACTTTCCAAAAGGGGGTGAAAACCTGATAAGGTCCTTTTGTTTTCGTTTGAATTTCCCAAGGTTCAGCCAAAAGAGATCCGTTAAAGCTCTGACAAGGAATACCCGCATTTGTTAAATAGGATTTAATTTCTTTATCTCGGTTAATAGCGTAGGGCTCATAACAACGATTCCAGTAAACACCACAAGCTTTTATTTCTTGGGTAAGGGCTTTTAAAATACGAAGGGGGTTACCCCTTTTAAAAATAAGCTGAACCCCTCGTTCTCGAAGAGACAGTTTTAGAGCGTTCAGGCTTTTATGAAGCCACCAACGGGATGCTCCTCCCGGAGACCAAGGATCCTGCTCATCCCAGATGTACACCGCAAAAAATGGGTTATTTGCTGCAGCTTGAAGGGCAGGGTTATCTGCCAATCTTAAATCTTGTCTAAGCCAGAGAATAGCTGGTTTTTCCTGAATCATTTAAAAGCCTCTTTTCATCACTAAAACATTTTTTCACGAAGTCGTCATTCCATTTCGCGCTATAATGAAAAAGTAAAATGAAATTTAAGAAACATCATATTTTGTATGGGATTCTCATCCTTTTTTTAGTCCTTTTACCCTTGAGGGGGACAATTATGAGCCAAGTGAATGAATCAAAGTTTAAGGTTATTGAATCCCATGGAAACATCGCGATTCGCGAGTATACCCCTCTTCTTGTCACTGAAGTGAGGGTTGAGGGAGAGCCCCTGTCATCCAACAAGTTTCAGATGATAGCAGACAGCGGAAAGTCAGGTTTGTCATGCCTCGCGAATACACATTGGAAACCCTTCCCCACCCTAACAATGGGGATGTAGAGGTGTTGTCCACTCCAGCAAAGCGATATGCTGTTATAAGATTTTCAGGTTTAGCTGGAGAGGAAAGTCTCAAGAAACATCTTAAAAAGCTTGTCAATTACACAAGGGAAACTAACCTCAAGATTTTAGATGCGACTATCTTTGCCTTTTATAATCCGCCCTGGACACTCCCATTTTTACGTCGAAACGAAGTCTTGATGAAAGTGAAAAAATAACCTTCCTCTTTCAATCCTATTGCTTCCCTGCTTCCCATCTCGCTGAAATTTCAGCAACCCTTTGACCTAGGTGTTTGGCTGTGAGTCTGTCTGCCTTTGGAGGGGCTGTATCAGGGCCTTCATCTGAGTTTGACTGAGCAAAGGCACCCCCAAAGGAGCCCAATCTGTTAAGATCCTCTATTGAAGCTTTGGAGTTATTGTTACCTGGCATCAGACCAAGGCCCACCCAAATCATTCCATGCTGTTGGGAAAGGTTAAACATGGCATGCAGACTTTGAAGTTTATCGCCATTCTGGGATCCAGAATTAATAAATGCAGCCGCAAGCTTATCCTTCCATTTCATCTCCATCCATCTTCCTGAAGTCTTTTCTGCAAAAGTCCAAAATCCAGCTGAAACAGATCCCATGTGAGTGGGGGCACCAAAGATAATGGCCGTGGCATGATCAAGATCTTTCCAATGGGAATCTACCTCATCCACAGAAATGAGTATGCCTATGGCCTTTTTACTCTCTTCAACGCCTTTCAAAACAGATTCGGCCAATTTTTTCGTATGCCCGAATCCTGAATGATAAACAATGGCAACACTTGGTTTGGTCATTTTTCCCTCACTTTTTTTATTATTTGAAAATCATCCTACAATTAGAAGACAGAAATGGAAAGCTTATGGAGTTGATATAAAATAACAAAAAAATCTTTTGAATTCAGGTTTTAAAATCAATAGACTCTTCCCCAAATGATAAAATTAAGAAAAAAGAACAGGATTGCTATTATTGGAACTGGAATTTCAGGCTAATCACTCGCCTATTTTTTGAAAGATCATGCTGAAGTTACTGTATTTGAAAAGGCGGCCAGACTGGGTGGTCACTCAAGAACGATTCAAGTGGATTATGAAGGAAATAAGATTCCTGTAGACACAGGTTTCATTGTATTTAACCATAAAAGTTATCCACTTCTTACCTTGAAGGTTATCTTTTTGATTCATTATCAGGCTTTGAAACTCCTTTCAAAAAGGATAAAGTACATAAAAAAATCACCACCTCCTAAGGAAGAGATAACGAAATGATAGAATTTGAGCCTCTTTATGTAAAAGCCCTTTTAAAATTATTAGAAAACTGTCCCTTTGGAACATTAACGCTTAAAGGGCCAAACGGAAAAGTATGGCACTTTAAAGGCGACAAGCTTGGTGTTGAAGCCGATATAGAAATCCAGCATTGGGGGGCGATAAAGGCTGCCCTTTCAAGAGGCGATATTGGGTTTGGGGAAGCTTATATTCAAGGACTCTGGAACTCCTCGAATATTAGTAGCCTTATAGCCTATGGCATTGGTAATATTACACATCTTAAACACTATATTAACGGGAACATTTTTCAGCGCTATTTAACATGTTTGATCAATATTCTTTTCAAGAAAAATACAGTTTCAGGGAGTCGTCAAAACATTATTTCCCATTATGATTTGGGAAATGAGTTTTATGAACTATGGCTTGATTCCACGATGACCTATTCTTCAGGACTTCGCCATACAGGAGCGGAAGATCTTGAACAATCACAGCTCCAGAAATATGACAGAATTTTGGGAAAAATTAGGAATCAAAATGCAGTCCTTGAAATTGGGTCCGGATGGGGAGGTTTCGCTGAAAAGGCAGCGATAGAAGGGCACGATGTTACCTCTCTTACGATTTCGCCCAGTCAGTATATCTTTTCTAAAGAAAGGCTTGGATCAAAAGCAAAGATTTTATTAGAAGATTACCGCAACACAAAAGGACTCTTTGACAGCATCGTCTCCATTGAAATGTTTGAGGCGGTGGGAGAGGCATACTGGCCAACTTATTTTAAAACGATTAAGAATCGTTTGAAGGAAGGAGGTAATGCCCTTATCCAAACGATTACTATTAATGATAATGAATTCAAGAATTATCGAAAGAGCAGTGATTATTTGAGGCACTACATATTCCCGGGTGGGATGTTACCATCTTCTGAGAAATTTGAAGCCCATGCTAAAAAGGCAGGTCTTGCGATTAAAGACGCCTTCTGCTTTGGCCAAGATTACGCATGGACACTGCAAGAATGGGAAAAGCGTTTTTGTGAAGCAAAATCAAAGATCATGAAACTGGGATTCAATGATGAATTTATAAGAAACTGGCTTTATTACTTTGGCCTTTGCAGAGGTGGATTTCAGATGGAGCGCATTAGTGTTATGCAGGTTGAGCTTATCCATGAAGCGGAACAATAGCTTTGTTCTAAAACGACTTCTTACCTCTCTCAGGAAGCCTCTACTTTCGCTATAGCCTTATTGCCATTCCTCTTTCATTTATATGTCTTCCTCTTTATTTTTTTCTTCTTCGAAAATTATGACAGGATCCCGCTCCTTAAACTGTGTTTTCACAAATATTATACTTGAGTATCGTCCCAAGTGTTACCCTCGAGCAGAGGATATGACTATAAATAGAGAATTATGAAGAGGTCGCTGATAGGAGGTTTTTTATTTTTCATTCAGAATAGAGTTTTTATCTTACTCAAATATTATATTTCTCTCTGGAAAAATCCTTTGCACACATCTTTTTTAGCAAAACTCAAGAAGATAGCTCCCTCAAATGCTACCTAGAGGATTTTTCCGATTTTTTGGCTCCTCCCCTTAAGTAGGAAAGACCCGAAGCATTCTATTTGGCCCGTCTTCACTAAAGTTTTGACGGGCAGCCTTCGCTGCCTCATCTTCCTTTTGGCTTGCCAGCCGTAGCTGCGAAGCAGCGAAGACTGGTGGGCGCTGAAGGATTCGAACCTTCGACCCTCTGATTAAAAGTCAGATGCTCTACCAACTGAGCTAAGCGCCCTAAACTGCCGTACAATATAAGCAATCTTTAAAAGAGGTCAACCCTTATCATGATTCTTGCAATTTAGATTTGTTACTTCTTGATTCATGGAAGACGATCATGAGTCCTGAGGCAATAATAATACCACACCCTAATAGTAAAGACTGTGTGGGCCAATTTCCATATAGTACAATATCTAACATAACGCTCCACAGCATAGCAGAATAAATCATAGGAGCAAGAATTCCAGCTGGGGCGTGATAATAGGCAAATGTGACGCAAAGCTGTCCTAAACCCCCTCCTAGACCCAAACAGATCAATGCAATCCACCCTCCCAAATCGGGAGTCACCCAAACAAATGGAAGGGCAAAGAGCATGACGAGAGCAGGCAACAAGGTGCCTAAAAAGGTGAGCATGTAACTATTATAAGTTGAAGAAAGAAGACGCCCATAAAGATTGTAAGCGGACTCTAAGAATGCTCCCAAGACCACGAAAAGCGTTCCCCAATGAAAAACGTCTCCCCCGGGTTTTGCAATTATTAAAACGCCCACAAAACCTATTGCAACAGCAACTCCTTGAAGAAGGCGAACTTTTTCCTTCAAAATAGGGTAGGATAAAATAACAAGAAAGAGAGTCGCAGAAAAGTAAAGAGCCATCGAGTTGGAAAGCGGGAGCATTCCAATCCCTAAGAAAAGAATCGATAGGCCGCTGGCTAAAAGAAAGGCTCTTTTAAAATGAACTCTCCACTCAATCGGTGAGGGGAGCATCCAACCTCCACGAGCAAAAAGAAACATAGCCGCTGGAATTGTTGCAAAAAAACAACGAAAAAAGACGAGCTGAATGGGATGATAGTGGGTTGTTGTATCTTTAACTATCGCATTAAGAACTGAAAAAACCAGCATCGCGAGGAGCATAAAGAATATTCCTCGCTTGACAGAAAGATGAGAGTTAGGGGAGGTGGAACCTCTCATTTTTGGTTACTGCAGTATTTCGGGTCTTTCAGACTTTTCCCCTTCCGATTGTTCTTGAGAAACCTGACGTTGATAAAGATCGGCAAAATCAACAGGTGTTAAGAGAAGAGCTGGATAACCGCCTTCTTGTGTGGTTGTTGCGACAACGTTCCGCGCAAAAGGAAACAGAATACGAGGACATTCGATCATGAGTATGGGACGAATATATTCCTCCGGCACTTCATCTCCAATTGTAAAAGCACCAGCATATTCTAAGTCTAATAAGAACACCTGGGCTTCTTTTCGCTTGGCATCAACACGGATGCGCAAAGTGACTTCAAAGGACCTATCTGCTAAATTATGTGCTTGAGCCTCGATGTGAATGGAAATGGAGGGTCTTTCCTCACCTTCCACAACATTTGTGAGGGGAGCAGGATTTTCAAAGGAAAGATCCTTCACATACTGGGCATTAACCACGAGAGGCGCAGAAGCGTCAGCTTCTGGCTTAGCTTCACTGTTTGTTTTTTTAGTAGCCATTTATCTTCCTTTCAAAAAATTCTTGGTCATATTAGGCACAAATAAAAGGTAAAACAAGGGTTAGAAAGATTTTGTTACTTTTTTTGAAACGATCAGTTCTAGCGAATCCCTAGAACCTGTGTTAATACCATCCCAATTATAGGTTAAAAATCGATGAATAATTTGCAGATTATTATTTTGTCCGCAGGCCAAGGGACACGTATGAAATCGGACACCCCTAAGATTCTCCACCCCTTGGGAGGACGCCCTGTGCTGCACTATGTTCTCGATCTTGCGCAACAGATGACTCCCCAGCAAGTGGTGCTGGTTGTCAGCCCTTCCCAAAAAGATATAAAAACACCCTTTGTCCACCAAACTGTTGTGCAACATCCTGCGCAAGGAACAGGGGATGCAGTCAAATATGCACTCCCCTATTTGAAAGCAGAAGGTCATGTTCTGGTGCTCTATGGTGATACGCCTCTCATAAGGCAAGAAACCCTGGAAAACATGATCAACATGTCCCAAACTCACCCTGAAAGAGCCGTGATTGTGTTGGGGATGCGTCCAATGGATAAGCAAAATTATGCTCGCCTCATCCTTAACGAGGCTGGCGAGCTTGAGGAAATCATAGAGGATCGGGATGCAACACCATCTCAAAAAGAAATACCTTTGTGTAATTCTGGTGTTATGCTGGTCCGAGGTGACCTTTTGGAATCCTTTCTATCCGCTCTCACACCCCAAAATGCAGCGCAGGAATACTATCTGACTGACCTTGTAAAAATAGCGCGTCAAAAAGGGTACACCTGCGGTGCCTTAGAAGGAGAAGCGTCGGAATTCATGGGCATCAACACGCGTCAGGATCTGGCCCTGGCAGAAGCTTTTCTTCAAGACAAATGGCGCAATAAAGCCATGAGTGAAGGAATCACTTTGATCGACCCCAAAACCACCTATTTCAGCTATGACACAAAGTTAGCACCTGATGTTACACTTCATCCTTGCGTCGTGCTTGGCGTTGGCGTTGAGATTGAAAAAGGCGCTGAAATCTTCCCTTTTTGCAGGCTCAGTGAGTCCTACATAGGCCCTTATGCTCTCGTTGGTCCCTTTGCCCACCTTCGGGGGGGTGTCCATCTCCAAGAAAAGGCAGAAATTGGTAACTTTGTTGAAGTTAAAAAATCAACCTTTGGACCTAAGGCTAAAGCCAAGCATTTGAGCTACATAGGTGACGCGGATATCGGACCACAGGCAAACATTGGGGCTGGGACGATTACTTGTAACTATGATGGATTCACCAAATTCAAAACCAAAATTGGAGAAGGCGCGTTTGTTGGCTCCAATAGCTCTCTTATTGCGCCATTGTCTATTGGAGACTATGCGATAGTGGGTGCAGGGAGCGTCGTTACGCAAAATGTCAAAAGCCGGGCTTTAGCCGTCGTTCGTGGCAATCAGACCACGCTTGATAAAGGTGCAGATAAATTTCGAGAAAAGCGAAAAAAAAGAAGGGATCTGTAATTTATGTGTGGAATTATTGGGATTGTTGGGAATCATCCAGTAGGACAAAGGCTTATACACGGCCTTGAAAAGTTGGAATATCGAGGATATGACTCAGCCGGCATTGCCACCGTTTACAGAGGTCAACTCCAAAGAATTCGCTCAAAAGGGAAGCTCGTTGGACTTAAAGAAAAGTTTTTAGCCCATCCTCTTGAGGGACATAATGGGATAGGGCATACGCGCTGGGCGACACATGGAGAGCCCACTGAAATGAATGCTCATCCTCAGGCAAATTCCAGAGTTGCCGTCGTCCATAATGGAATCATCGAAAACTTTGAAGAATTACGCCAAGACTTAGAATCCAAAGGATACGTTTTTGAGAGCGAGACAGATACGGAAGTTGTGGCTCACCTTATTGCCCATTACTTGGAGAAGGCCCTTCCTCCTCAAGACGCGGTCGCAAAAACGTTAACTCACCTCAAAGGCTCTTTTGCGCTCGCCATTTTATTCACAGGTTACGAAAACCTTTTAATCGTTGCTCGCCAAGGGGGAAGTCCGCTGGCAATCGGCTATGGGAAGGAAGAGATGTACGTCGGATCAGACGCGATAGCCCTTGCTTCCTTAACGCAACAAGTCAGTTATCTTGAAGATGGAGATTGGGCTGTTTTGTCCCCAGAAAGTGTCGCAATTTTTGATAAAGACGGCCACTCCGTTGAAAGACCTATTGAAAAAAGTCAAGTCCCTGAAGGTGCCATCAACAAGGGAAATTATGATCATTTTATGTTGAAAGAAATTTATGAGCAACCTCAAACCCTTGAAAAAACAATCAATGCTTTTCTCAAAGAAGGAGAGCTTGAATTACCTTCCCTTGCCTGGGAAACCCTCTCTCGCCTAACGATTTCCGCATGTGGAACCGCTTATTATGCTGGACTTATTGCCAAATACTGGTTCGAAAAAATTGCACGGCTTTCCGTTGAGATTGACGTCGCTTCTGAGTTTCGATATAGAACTCCTCCCCTTGCTGAGAGGGGTTTAAGCCTTTTGATTTCTCAATCTGGAGAAACCATTGATACGATCGCTGCTCTTGAATACATGAAATCCCAAGGTCAAACAATTTTATCCATTGTTAATGTGCCAGGCAGCTCGATTGCTCGTCAGTC
>DATKTE010000044.1:0-2515 GCA_035531295.1 Alphaproteobacteria bacterium | reverse complement strand
CCACCAATGTGGAAGCTGAAATAGCCTCTTTCTTAAAGACACGCAAAGAGAAGGCATTCACAGCCGAAGAAATAATGGGATAAACAAGTTTTCATGTGGACTTCGATTCTCCAACAACATCCAAAACATCCACTTTTGTTGAAGCAAACTTTGTTGCGGTAATCAATGACTTAGTCAGAAAAGGACAAGTCGCAAAGAAAGTTGTCAACAACAGAATGTACTTCACAGCAACCGAATAAGCATATTAGGAGACTAATAGAGGTACATTGTTGAAAACAGTATTTTTTCAGGAAAACTAAGCAAGATAAACATTGGTGCTCCGACCGGGATTTGAACACAAATTTACCAGTAAAACACTCTTTTATTCAAATAACAAATGGAGATATTGCCCGCAAAACTCCCTCTTTTTTCAGATTCTTCTGCGAATGCTCGAGAGTTAGGCATATTAATTTGATCTCACCATAGTATTATGGGGGGAGTTATTGTGAAATGTATTTTTAGTCCTGAAATAGATTGTCCATCATATGAAGCTCAAAAAGAGTTAGGATATGAACCCAACCCCAAAGAAATTCAAGAGAAAGCTTGTCCTCAGTGTCCAAACGGACCCAACAGTTTTAAAAAAAATAGAGGATACATTCGCCAAAATGTGCCATCCCGTGGTAACTACATATTCTAGAATTGCATATTAGCTCAAGTATCATATTAAAGGGGATACATTCGCCGAAATGTTCCCCATGGTAGAGACATCTCCCGCAAACTCCCATTTTTCAACTTAATATGCGTTAGTAAAAGTGAATCCCGATTCTACTCCGCTCATCTCTTCGTAATTTTTAATAAGTAAAATACTACATACAAGGTGAGATAGTAGGCTTTTAGTAGACTATATTCAACAAAAATTCTTGAAGGAGAAAACGTGTATGCGCAAGAGTATAACTCAAAAGATATTGGAAGAGCACCTAGTAAAAGGAAGATTTGAACCGGGCAAAGAAATCGCAATTAAAATAGATCAGACTTTGACACAGGATGCAACGGGCACCATGGCCTATCTTCAATTTGAGGCAATGGGGATGTCAAAGGTCAAAACTGAGCTTTCTGTGAGTTATATCGATCATAATACAATCCAAGTGGGTTTTGAGAATGCAGATGATCATCGCTATCTTCAGTCAATCGCAGCTAAATATGGCATCTATCTGTCAAGAGCAGGAAACGGGATTTGCCATCAAGTTCACCTTGAGCGATTTGGAAAACCCGGAAAGACATTGTTAGGCTCTGACAGCCATACGCCAACTGCAGGTGGATTAGGGATGATCGCCATCGGAGCGGGAGGATTGGATATTGCCGTTGCCATGGGCGGAGAGCCATTCTATCTTACGTCTCCAAAGGTAACAAAAATAAATTTGAAGGGAAAACTAAGACCATGGGTTTCCGCAAAAGACGTAGTTCTAAAGGTTTTAGAAGTTTTCAGCACAAAAGGTAATGTTGGCACCGTGTTTGAGTATGCTGACGAGGGCGTGAATACCCTTTCTGTTCCTGAACGAGCAACCATAACAAACATGGGCGCGGAATGTGGAGTCACCACTTCCGTTTTTCCGTCTGACGAAGTTACAAAACAGTTTCTGAAAGCTCAGGGTAGAGAAAATGATTGGGTTGAAGTCAAAGCTGATGAAGACGCACAGTATGACAGGGTAGTTGAGATTGACCTGAGCAAACTAGTTCCTTTAGCAGCTTTTCCACATAGCCCCGGCAACATCAAAACAGTAAAAGAGCTTAGTGGAACTCCAGTAAATCAAGTATGTATTGGGAGCTGCACAAACTCTTCGTATAAAGATTTGATGACGGTTGCAAAAATTCTGAAAGGAAAAAAGGCGCATCCGTCTGTCAGCTTCGTTATTTCTCCGGGCTCAAAACAAGTAATTGAGAACCTTGCTAGGGAAGGAGCACTAGCAGACCTCTATTCTACAGGAGCGAGAATCACGGAGCCCGTCTGCGGATTCTGCATTGGAAACAGTCAATCGCCTCAAACAGATGCTGTGTCAATCCGTACATCCAACAGGAATTTCTTTGGTCGTTCTGGAACAACATCTGCAAACCTGTATTTGACAAGCCCTGAAACGGCTGCTGCGGCGGTCATCACAGGAACGATTACTGATCCTCGCGATCTTGGTATGGATTATCCTCAAGTTGAGATGCCAAATAAATTCTATACTGATGACAGCATGATTATTTTCCCCTCAGACAAACCAGAACAAGTTCAGATACATAGGGGTCCAAACATTGGAGAACCACCGTTTAATTCTCCGATGCCAGCAGACATCTCTGGAATCGTCACCATCAAGGTTGGGGACAAAATCACTACAGATCACATCATTCCAGCTGGGAGCAGGATGAAATACAGGTCTAACGTGCCTAAATACTCCGAGTTCGTGTTTGAAATAGTGGATGACACATTCCCTAAAAAAGCCGCAGAATACAGAGATAAAGGAAAACACAACCTCATCGTAGGAGGATTAAGCTA
>DATKTE010000043.1:0-4546 GCA_035531295.1 Alphaproteobacteria bacterium | reverse complement strand
ATTTGAGGACAAAGGATGAAGTCGAACAGCGCGAAACAGAAATTAAAACATTTTTAGGCCTGAATCCTGAAGATGCATCAGAAGACCCACGTTCTTCCAGAAAAAGTGGCTTAGCCATTAATGAGGATAATGACGAAAGGCGCCCCCTCTTAGCCTCACCCGTTGTGGAAGCGGCAGGGGAGAGTGATGTTGAACAGGATTTTCCTGATAAAGCCAAACACACCAAAGCTGTGTTCACTGATGCATTAACCGCGGATCTCGAAGCATCTCTTGCTCAGTTTTTAACTTGGACAGAGGGGCTTTTAAACAACCCAAAACTTCGAACGACATCGCTTGGTGATTGGATTCATGGATTAATTCATAAGCACCAACAGGTATTGGGCAATACTACCGTTGAGCAACTTAGAAACTATATCAACGCGCATCCAGAGGTTAGTAGATTACAGGTGAGCGACTGGCTAAACGCCATTCGCGCGCAAGCACTCATTCATGAAGCAAATAGAGCGGCCCTCTTGCCTCAACCCCTCGAAAGAGAAACTTTTTTTGATCTCATCAAACAAGTTACGACCTATGAGATGATCCATAGCCAGATGATGGATAATGTGGATCCCAGAACAAAGGCTTTCTTAACCTATGTTCAGAAATATCTTGTCGAAGAAATCTTCAACCGTAAGCAGTGGGCCTTAGGAGGGCTAGGAGTTGCTGCAGCGATCGGAAGCAGTATTGCGCAGGGACCGATATTTGGATCAGCCATGTTTACATTTGAAGAAAAAGTTGGCTTAAAAAAGTATTTTGCAGGGAATGCACCAGCAGGGTTATCAACCGTAATCTTTACCACAGTTACGTCTTTTTTTGATTCACTCCCGCGCGATTGGGAAGAATTTACAGCTTTGGGGGCTGCAGGGAAAGGGCAATTTATACCTCACAAGACAAAATTTGGATGGGTAGTGTACTACTGTCAAGCAGGTACAATTTATGTGTTAGCCAGTCCCATGACTTGGCTTGCTGTTTATTATTTTTATGATCGTGAATATACAAATGGAATAAAGTGGCTGGAAGATAACCCAGACGCGCCTAATCGAGAAACATATATTAAGGAAACCTGGGCTTTTTTGGGATCTCTAGTTGTTCCATTGGCTGCGGATGCTCTCGCAGGAACGGTTCATCAAATGCGTGCAGTTGGTAGATTGGCTGAAGCCAAATGGAGAAGATTAACCTTAAGAATGCAGGGCAGTCTTATTGCAGAGCTCCCCCTTCTTAGCAGGATTTTAAAACATCAACCCCGCACAGAGGTTGAGATTCAAAGAGATGACTTTCTCAAGACCCTTAAAAACCTCCATAAGGCTGTTTATGTGATGGATGATGAGGAGGTAGAACAGGTCTACAATCAAGTTTATAAACCACTCTTCAAGAGCCAAAAAGAAAAAGGTACGGATCAGCTGAATGCTTCGGAA
This sequence comes from Alphaproteobacteria bacterium, assembly GCA_035531295.1. Classification (GTDB taxonomy): domain Bacteria; phylum Pseudomonadota; class Alphaproteobacteria; order UBA9655; family UBA9655; genus UBA9655. Next base: position 3,092 of record DATKTE010000043.1, on the reverse strand, counting down.
GCTTTTGAAACTCTTGCGTGGTTTCTAAAGCATTTTGCACCCAGTGCAGAAGAGGAAGTTGAGGAAGAGCATCAAGCTCCCTTTGCTTGCATCTCCAAAACCTGGAAAGACAGATTGTCCGAAGGATTGGGTATCTTTTTTGCAGCAACGGCGAGTTTTGCACGATATTTGACCTACCAATTCGTTATGAGGTCCTTGTTTTCTTTCCTGGGAATTGAAAACGAGATCGCTTTAGAGCTCTGTTCAAATTTTTGTGCCAGCATTGGTTGGTTTGTTCAGGGCTTGACGGAAGAAATGTCGATGGAAGAAAATGTTAATGGATTCTTGAATAAAGAAGCCCATTCCCGCACAAGCCATCCCCATGCACGTAAAGTAACCACAGGGATTTCTACTGTTTTAGGCGTTTATTACACTCTTCCTTATCTTGTGACGGGATGGCTCGCGATGGCAGATTATCCACTCTTTGCTCAAGTGCTGTGTTTAACCCCTTATATCATGGCCGATAGTCATTCCAATGGATGGTTTTTGAAAGATACGTATGGATCTTATGTGCACATGTACGATCGCATAAAAACCAAGTTCTTTCCAAACTGTTGTGGTGGAGTAGATCCTAACTATAAACGAGATAGGGTCCTAAGATGGTTGGAGCGCATCAGTGATTTGGCTCAGGAAGCAGATCCTAAAGTTATTGTTGATCTTCACCAAAAGCTTGAAGTGTTCAATCGAGCTGAGCTTGCAAAAAGAACCCAAGAATCTGAGGAAAAAGAGAAGCAACCCTCTCACAAACCGCGCAAGAAAGGACGTCAAAGGAAGAAAGCCTCCCCCAATGAATCAGGAAGTAGTTCAAATGGAAGCTCGTTGAGTGAAGTTAGCTCTGACGAAGATGGTTTCATTAATTTAGGCAGCCCTAGTGGTTCCATCAACCGCCAGGAAGGATCTTTTCGCGAATTGCAAGAACTCAGGAATGTTTCTGGAGAGCTTCTTGGGGATTTAAAAATAAGAAAACATGGGGTTGAAGAAGAAGATCTTTAGAAGGCGAAAGGAAAGAATTTGTCTTTTATATGAAATCAGCCCATTCAATGGGCTGATTTCATAATAAATCTTGTTAATATTAACACCCTTCGCTGTATGGTGACCCGTCACACCCCAACCCGCCTCTTGGGCCGCCTGACAAATCAGGGGTGTAAGCTTCTGGCCGTGTGACCATAAGTCGAGCATGATCAACTGCTGAAGAGGGGATAGGAACACCCGCTGTCATATGGGCTATAGCTGCCTGGTGAGCTGCCTGATGAAGCCCATAAAAATGAGCAGTTTGGAAATGGGACGACGCAGCATTTGCTGATGAAAAGCTCCCTAAAAGTGCTGTTGTGATAATTATAGCGTATGTAATTTTTTTCATAGTGTTCCTCCTTTGTAAAATTCAGTTTTCTTGTTATTATTAATTCATTATATGAATAATATATTTATATTTAGTTAAAAAATGTTGATTTATAATTTTTATAACAAAAATCTGCGTTACATAAAGTAATATCACTTTGTCCTATTTATTCTTTCCCTCGTATTTCTGGATTTAAGAAGCCAGCAGCGCCTTGATTCGTCTCGCTTTTCAATTGCTGGAAACAGAAGAAAAGCGCTTGTGAGGTTTCTCTACTTTTAGTAATATTTTTAAATAATTTGGGAGGAAAATATGACTCAACTATACAATTTCATTTTTAAAGTTTTTCTTGTCTTCCTGTTCTTAAATGCCAATTTTGCTTAGGGCATGGAGGAAGGAGATCGTAACTGCACCACTTCTCACGGTATTTCTTACCATCCAACATATCAAGATCGAGCGCTTTCTGAAGAGGAACTTAAAGCTCATAAACCTCTTCCACAAAAAGCACGCAAGACTCTAACGTTGGATAATGGTGGGGAATTTGCAGCTCATGAAAAATGGCGAAGAGAAATCGACCTTCCTTCATTTTTTTGCGATCCTTATGCTTCCTGGCAAAAAGGAGGCATTGAAAATACCAATGGGAGATTGAGGCGAGATATGTCCAGGAAAACTAACATTAACCAGCTTTCTAAGGAGGACTTTGATGAAAATATTTTAAATTATAACACAACACCTAGAAAATCCCTCGGTTGGCACACGCCACTCGAACTCTTTAAAATGCGGCAAAGTCATGTTTTATTCTTAATCTTGGTATTACAACCTCTGAGGTTCCAACAATAACGATGCCGCTTAAAGGTAATTCCCAAGTAAGTTTTTTCATAATTTACGCCTAATGGTTTGTTTTATTTAATTTTGATGCATCTTTGCTAAAAACTTTACGATGAGTCTTAATATATTTTGTCTCATTAGTGCGAGCGCGTTTTTTATCTGGATATTCTTCTACAACCTGAGATTCTTGCCACTCTCCTTGCAAAACTTCTTTCAGAGCCTTTTTATAATCCTATTGAGTCCAGTTAGACCCTTTTCCTTTTTTAACAATATCATCCATCTTTTTGACTTGATCTTTTGAAATGCTACTCCAATGTCGACCACTGTGAATTGAGCGATGTGTTGTCGTAACTCGAGCTCCTTCTTTATTAGGTAAAATTCAAAGAACTCTAATATCTTGTATTTTTAATTTGATCTCACTATTTTTTTTATATCCTTCAACACAAAGTGTTAAGTCACTTCTCTTGTTATTAAAAAATAAATCAAATTCTAAATAAAAACTATTCTCATCATATTCATAATAATAAAAATGGTTAAATTCCTCAGCTGAAGGTTTTGTCATAACACCCGGATATGAATTGATGACGTCTTCAATTTGCATTGCGTTTAAAGAGCCCAAGATGCCCTCATTTTCTAATTCAGAATATTGTTTATTGACAAGCGAATTAACAATCTGACTCAAAGCATTTTCTATCATTCTTCTTATGTTCATCAATTTTTGCCTACTCTATTACCTGGAATGCGTGTTTTAGTTTCTTTTGTTACGCCAATTTCATTAAAATATTTATCGCTTTCTTCGATCAATTTTCTGGCTTCATTTTTTTCAATGCCAGTTTCTCTCAAAGCCCGGTATCCAATTTGTCGTTCTGCTCCAAATGTTCCGCCTCCT
>DATKTE010000042.1:0-27931 GCA_035531295.1 Alphaproteobacteria bacterium | reverse complement strand
CCCCCAGTCTCTTAAGGCATTAATATTGCCAAGGTACAGCTTTTCTTGAAGGCCAAGTTTGATACGTGCCAAACCTCTTGTAATTTTCCTGGTGACGAATGTCTCGCCTCGTAAAGGAGATTCATGGTTAAAGAGAATCCCATTACAAGCAAACATGTTATACGCCTCACGATAATTTACCGTAATCCAATAAGCGTACAATTTAGCAACAGCATAAGGTGAGCGAGGATAAAATGGAGTTGTTTCTTTTTGGGGGATTTCTTGAACTAAACCATAAAGCTCAGAAGTTGAAGCTTGATAGAATTTAGTCTTATTTTGTAAATTTAAAATACGCATTCCCTCAAGCACACGCAATGCTCCCAAGGCATCGGAATTGGCCGTATATTCAGGCTCTTCAAATGATACAGCCACATGACTTTGCGCGGCTAGGTTATAAATTTCATCAGGCTGAACTTCTTGTATGATACGGATAAGACTCGAGGAATCCGTCATATCACCATGATGAAGGCTAAACATAAGACCCATGTCATGGGGATCGTGATAAATATGGTCAATTCTATCCGTATTAAAAAGCGATGTGCGCCGTTTTATACCATGAACCTCATAACCCTTTGACAGAAGAAACTCAGCAAGATAAGCTCCATCTTGTCCTGTAACACCTGTAATTAACGCCCGTTTACGACTCATAGTTCTCTCTCTTAAGTTTTCTAAGGAGTTCGGCATTTCCGTCCTCGACATTAAATTCTAGGATTTTTTTTGCCGAATTTATTTTACATTAGCTGTGTAGGTATTAGCATTTTGCAGTACAGTAAGGCAATATGTTTAAGATAATAATTTTTAAGACACCATCTCGTTCAATTCGAAGGTACGTACGATCCGGCTGGTTCATAACTAGTTTAATTCATAGGCATGAGAATTTGAAGAATGCTTGACAATGGTTGAGAAAAGATATTAGTAATTTTCAATAATCTAAAATGGGCTCAGTAATAAATATGAAGAGAAAAATATTTCGAGAATATGATATTCGTGGAGTTGTCGGAGAAGATTTTACAATCTCTGATGTAACTCAGCTGGGAAAAGCTTTCGCATCCCTTGTGATGGAAAAGGTTGGGTCTCAAATCATTATTGGCCGTGATGGACGCTTAAGCTCTCCTTCTCTGGCAATCGCTTTTCAAGAAGGTCTGGTTTCTTGTGGTGCGACAGTGACTGATATAGGTGTTGTACCAACCCCCTTATTGTATTTTGCAGCCCATCAATTAAAAAGTCATGGCGCTGTTATGATTACAGGTTCACACAATCCACCCGAGTACAATGGATTCAAGATCATGGTAGGAGGGAAACCGTTTTGTGGACAGGATATTCAACATCTCTATGAAACTTTTTCATCCGGGATTTTCAAAGAAGAAAAAGGCGGTTCTCTAGAAGTTGTTGATTGGTCAGATACTTATATCAATTTTTTACTGAGAGATTTCAAAGAAAATTATGGCAATTCTTCTCTAAAAATTGGTTGGTATTGTGGCAATGGGGCAGCTGGCAACATCGTTTCACAACTCCTCCAATCATTGCCTGGAACTCATTATCTCATTAATGAAGAGATTGATGGCAATTTCCCTTCTCATCATCCTGATCCCACAGAGCCTAAAAATATGAGGCAGCTTTGTGAACTCGTACAGAAGGAGGGATGTGATTTTGGAATCGGGTTTGACGGAGATGGAGACCGAATAGGTGTAGTAGACCCCAAAGGACGGCTTGTATGGGGTGATCAGTTAATGAATGTTTTTGCTGAAGAAGTTCTGGGAACTCATCCGGGGGCTCCGATTTTAGCAGATGTAAAATCTACTAAGCATCTTTTTAAGGCTATTGAACTTTTTGGAGGGAAACCTATCCTTTGCCGAACGGGACATTCCCAGATAAAACTTAGGATGAAGGAGTTAGGCTCTCCTTTAGCAGGGGAAATGAGTGGCCATATTATGTTTGCCGATCGTGCCTTTGGTTTTGACGATGCTCTTTATGCAGCTATTCGATTAATTGGAATTTTTTCGAAGAAGTCACTTTCATTTGAAGAATGGTTGGATAGGCAGCCCCAGAGTTTTAAAACAAAAGAGTTGCATATTCCGTCCGATCACAAATTTCAGCAGGTAGAAAAACTGAAAGATCTTTTGCGAAAAGAAGGCAAGGCATTTTCTGATATTGATGGAATTCGTTTTGAAGAAGAGTCGGGCTGGTGGTTAATTCGTGCTTCAAATACTCAAGAAATCCTGGTTGTTAGAGCAGAAGCTGATTCGCAGACATATCATGACGATCTGCTTTCGCAAGTAGAAAGTTACCTTCTCCAAGTTGGAGTCGAGGTTAATTTGCACTCTCTAGCTTTTGATGAATAATGCTCATTACTTTTTTGTGCGTCAGACATACTAACCCAAAACTGCTACCGACATCTTCGGGGTGGACATACTAAGTTCGCCAAAAATTAGGTGTAAAAAGGATCAGCAATGTTAAAAGTTCAAGACGTCCTAGCAGCATTCCAAATATGGTGAGCCACTTCGCAACTTCAGGAAGAGCTCCATAATTGTCCGAGGGACCAATTTGGGTGCCTAGCCCTGGCCCCACGTTTCCTAGGATCGTTGCGCTTCCCGAAAGGCTGGAAATGACATCCAGCCCACAGAGCGAATAGGTCAATGCCAAAGCCGCATAGCAAAATATATAAAGGGCGAAAAAAGCTAAAACGGACATAAAATCAGACTCTTTCAGTCTTTGGTTGTTATAGAGGGGAACAAACACGCCATGAGGTCGTCTGAGTTGCAAGATCTGCTGTTTGGCTGCTTTAAAAAGGATTTGATAGCGGAAAATTTTAATTCCGCCCGCTGTTGACCCTGTACAGCCTCCAACAAACATAAGAAGAAACAGGAAAATAAGGGCAAAGCTCCCCCAGGTATTAAAATCAGCCGTCGTAAACCCTGTCGTGGAAGCAATTGAAACCACTGCAAAAGCACTATGACGCACGGAATTGAAAAGATTATATTGATCCGTCCGCCAGAGCCAGAGGGCCATAAGTATTGATGCCATAATTATTAAGGAAAGGTAAACCCTGACTTGGGAGTCTCGGAAAAGAGCTTTAGGGTCACCCTGTAAAAACCGGGTAAAAAGGAGCAGGGTAATACTCCCCATCAACATAAAGATGATCGCAATCATTTCTATCCACCCATTATCAAAATAACCTAAGGAAAGATCAGAGGTTGCAAAGCCTGCCGTTGAAACGGTCGACATCATAAGGCAAATCGCTTCAAATGGCGTCATGCCGGCAAGCCAATAAGCAACCCCACAAAGAGCTGACATCAGAAGATATGTTGATAGAATGGCGGAGGCAATTTGGGAGACTCGTGGAAAATATTTTTCTGACCGATCAGAAAACTCACTCCTGAATAATTGCATGCCTCCAATTTTAAGGGCTGGTAAAATCGTCATCGCCATGACAACAATCCCAATGCCGCCTAACCATTGCAAAAGAGAGCGCCATAGCAAAATCCCAGGAGGAGCATAATCCAGATCTTTAAAGACAGTGGCTCCCGTGGTGGTCAAGCCAGAGGTGGCTTCAAAGAAGGCATCTGTGAAGGTTGGGGCAGCACTGGAAAGAATAAACGGAAGGGATGCAAAAACTGAAATTGCAACCCAACTTGAAACGGTTAAAATAAAGGTTTCTCTCACTTCAAACGTAGGGTCCCCTTCAGGTCGAAATCCAAGCGTCAGTAAGACGCCAACGAATCCTGTAATGGCTGCTGATTCCCCAAAATATACCCAATCAGGATCACGATATAAAAGATCCATCAATGCAGGTATCGTCATAGCAACAGCTAAAATGCTTAAAAAAATGCCGAGGATAAAGACAATGAATCGACCTTGAATCATGGTGCGATAATGACCTGTTCTGAATTTGAAGAGAGTATAGCACAGGCTATAGAGGAGAGTGCAATATTTAGAAGAAGTCTGATTGAAGTTTCTTAGTGGATCGTATCCGTTTTAGAAAAAACAAGCCCTCATATAAGGGCTTGCTCTTTATTACTAAGGCTATTTACCTGAGACGATATCACAAGCGGACGGAAACTTATTAAGAGCTTCAGCCGATCTCTTTACTGTCGTGCACTTAGCACCTTCGACTGTTTTGTCTTTATTAGAATACTGTTCCACGATTTTGGCAGTTTTCTCTGCAACGTCAGTTTTCTCACCTTTAAACGCGCTGCTGGCAGCGAGCTTTGCCAATTCAGGGGTTTTTGGTGAGGCTATTGTCAATTTTCCTACTGTTTTTTGCGTCTTAGGATCCACTGCTTTATAAACACACTGAAAATAACCATACTGGTCATGTTTCTTTTCATTTTTTGTAAAAATCCAAGCTTGATAGGCTTGCCAAGTTACTTCAGCCAAATTTAAGTCTTTTGTTATTTTCCCGACAGACCATGTCAGAGGACCTGAAGCTTTCAACGTTTTGCCATCCCAATTTTTGGGAATGGGTGGACAGTTGTGTGCATAAAGTGTGCCACTACTTAACAAGGCGACGCTGATCGTCGCTAATATAATTTTTTGGTTCATTGTATTCTCCCTTTTAGTTATTTTTTTACTTTAGCAAATATAAACTTGATAGGCAAAAAAAATTTTAAGACTCCTCCAACGAGCCCTCCCCCGAGGAGGGGCTCGACTAATTAGCCTTTTATTTAGACTTAGGCTTTGTCGGTGGCTTCAGCTGTGGAGGTACTGCAATCATCGAACAACCCACTGGGAATACCGCTGTTCCTGCAGGAAACTGGCAGTGATAGCCACCTTCTTTTGTATCGCGCCTTATTGTGCATCCCCCTTCTTTACATTCTACTTTTGAATTTACCGTAACAGGAATTCCTCCTGCAAAGGCATAGGCTGGATATGTGATGGAATCTCTGTCTAATTCTAATCTTATTGAGCTGTTGGACCCTATAAAATTACACTTGGCTTGAGTTGCTAAAATCCACGCATCGTGTGGTTTCCACTTTGTTGAAGAATTACCGGTATTCTTGCCTACGGTCCATCCTTGAATAGGCTCTCCTTTCCAATTTGATAGATCAGGGCATGCAACCTGTCCATAAACAACGCCGGTGCTTAAAAAAACAACGCACATCGTAGCTTGTATAATTTTTGATTTCATGGAGGCCTCCCTTTTTTATTGATTAAAAATTATCATGAACTATTTTATCTTACAATTATAATTTTGCATTAAATTTTTTTTTTTGATGCTTTCTCTCCTTCCTTCAATGGTTCGTAGGAAAAGAGGGGGAATCATTACAGTTTATTGCTCCTTTAACCCGAAGTGTGAGGCTTGAATGTGATCACGACGTTCGCTGACTCAGGAAAGGCATCAATTGTCTCTCTGGGCTTCATTTTATATTCAGTCTTAGGTCCCCAAACGTTGAATTGCTTCCCGGTCGTACTGGCTCGGCTCGTGTGCGGCTCGTCATAGTGATTGTTAATATATCTTTCCGATTCCCCTGGAGAGCCTTCTTGCCCTTTAAAGGAACATTGTTCAAAGGTAAAAGGTCTTCCATCGATAGTATTTGTACCAAACGAGATCGTAATCACTGGTTCATCTGGATTTTCAGGATTTTCAATCCAATAAACAGCTTGTACAGGAAATTGCGGGTATGACGACGTACTCTCTAAAATCCAAAGACGGGCAGGGTGGTATTGACCCGCTGGTCTTGGGCGGGTGAATAATTTTGTCCATCCCTCAATCTCACTGACACCATCGTAAGAACGAAGAATGGGAGCAGAGACTGTCGGCAGTTTACTATGATTTTCTTCGGAAATTTTTTCTTCCATAGCAAAAGCGCTCCCGTTCAAAAAAGAAGCACAAAGGCCACTTAAAAGCAGCTTTGATTTCATCTGATTCTCTCTTCCATCTAATGTAATAAGTTCACAAATGCGTCTTTTAATCGCTCTCTGATTTACGATTCTTAAAAACCCATTCTCTCTGTACAAAGAAATTAAAGAAAAATAAAATAACGTCAACTAAAATTTTTGAATAAAACGTAGAAAATCCTTCAAAACAAATATATTCAATAGAAGAATAGCCAAGATAAAGGTTAGCGCCAAAAAGTACGAGATATCTCAAAAGGAACTTTATTCCCCCCTTTTCCTTCCGAAAAACGAAGCGCTTATTTAAATTGTAATTCACTAAGAAAGAGATGACCCGCGCAAAAATAAAGGACAAGCCAACATTGACAAACCCCAGAAATAAATAGAAAGCCGCGTAATCAATAATTGTCGAAATGAGAGCTGAAAAAGAAAATCGAAAGAGCACAAAATAAATTTTTAAGGAATCAAAAAAGGGGTTGAAGTGAGATTCTCGATTTTGATCAATATAAATGGTATCAATGGGAACCTCTTCAATGGGCATGTTCAGCTCATTTGCTTTTAACAGCATTTCCATTTCAAATTCATACCGATTGGGTAAAATATGAAGGCAGACCCTCATAAGGGATACGGGAATCCCCCTCAATCCTGTTTGGGTGTCAGAAACTTTCGAGCCAATGATAAGGCGCCATACAAGACGGGTAAAAACATTTCCGAGTCGTGATTTAAAAGGAATTCTTTGATCGGATAAGGAAAAAGATCTTGTTCCTAAAATGAGCGTATGACGATCGTCAACTTTTTGAGCAATGTTAATGGCATCATGGGCTGTATGTTGCCCATCAGCATCGAGAGTTATCACAGAAGTAACTATTGGAAAATGGACTAAAAGATAATTAAAGGCCGTCTTCAAAGCAGCCCCCTTGCCCAAATTCACGGCATGATGAAGAAGGCTTACGCGTTGGTCCTGAAAAACGGAATTCTCAAAAAAGGTCTTATTTTGGCTGCCATCATCCACAACAGTGATGTGAGCTTTTGGATTTTTAAGAAGGTTTTTGATCAAATCAATGATTTTGATATCGGGTTTATAGGCAGGGATCACGAAAAAAAAACTCATAATTTTTGAAACTCCACCTTGTTATTCTTTTTATAAAGGTAAAATTGAGTAGCCTCCATTGGATTAATCTCCCAATGATTTTTGAGCAGTTGATTCAATTGCTCATTTGTTTGTCTTACTATAATTAAATTATATTGGCTTAAAAAATCTTGAAGGTTTTTATAGGAAAGCTTTTCTATGGGATAAAACTCCATTTTTTGGGCGCACGGATAGAAGTGATATTTAAACCGCCAGTATTCATAGGATGTAGAAGCGGGGCCTAGAATAAGAACCCCCCCAGTTTCTGAAAGATGAGCAGGATTGATCCCTGAAACGAGATGTCCTACGTAATCTCTTTTGGATTCATTGTATCCTTGGTAAACATAAAATCCACCTATGATGAGAGAGAGGAGAGCAAACCCAAAGAGGATACCATTGCGTCCTAGCTTTTCTCCTTGAATTTCAATTTTTTCTGAAGGCTTTGAAACCAGAATATATAAAGCCATCAAATAAGCGGGGTAAAAAACAGATGTTAAATATCTGACAAAGGAAGCAAATTTTAAAGCCTCATAAACATGAAAAGAAAAGAGATAACTTACAAGCAACGCCGTTATGAAAATAGAGGAAAACATCGCATAAAAGACGAATAGTCTCCAGGATTCCCTAAACATTAAATAAAGGCTCCCGGCAAAGGCGATAAAATAAATGAAATTCTCTTTAACTTTTTCAACAAGCTTAGAATAAAAAAGCAAGGCATCGGAGCTTGTAAAACTATTAATCGTGTGACCTGGAGCGAGTAACTCTGACTTTCCATAAGTTTTCATTTTCCAAGAGATCACAAAAAAACAAAAAACAAAGATAAAAGCGAACAGCTCCTTTTTGTAATTTTTTGCCCAAAGATACCAAATTACAGAAGGAAGGATCGCAATCATCGACTTCTTCACCATGTAGATGGACAGAGTCCCCATGAAAATAAAATAAAGCAATTTCTTTTCTTCTCCTTTTTCAAGGGCATAAACAAGAAAAGTGAGAGAGGTAATCAGGATATAAATAGGAAACTCAATCACAAGATGTTTGTTAAATTTTGCAGTTAGCAGAAGGGTCAAAAAAGCGAAAACTAAAAAAGCTAAGGTTTTAAGTTTCAATGTTTCTTTTAGAAAAAATAAGAAAGAAACAAAGATCCCCATCTTAATGACAGCTAAGACAGATTCGCTGAAACTTCCTGGAATAAAAAATTCAAAAAAAGCTGCTTGGAGAGTCCATAAAGGAGTGTATCCCATACCAGAAGTTATCGCGCCCGTGATCAGTTCGTTTGTTGCTATATAAATTTTGGGCAGCAATACCCAATGCCCATATTCATCACAGGTTGAAGGCTTGTGAACTAAGAAGAAAACAAAAGGCAGCAAAAAAACCAGGCAATAGACATAGTGCGACTTGAAAATATCTAAAATTATTTTTTCCCTTACAAGACGCCCAATTCCAAAGAGTGAGACAAGAAAAATTAAATAGCATGCTAGATTTAAATGGGTTGGCATAACAAGGGCGAGCAGATAGGTGAGAAGCATCGCTCCCCAGAACCCCCAAAAAATGGAAGTTCCAATTTTATCTTTATCACACTCGATTTTGAAAAGAGGGGAGAATAAGGCAAAAATCCCAAGGCTAGTTATTTGAAAAATAAAAAAAGCAATTAGATTTTGCATCAGTTCCTCAAAAATACCGCCTACCTTAGCAGGTTGTATAAGAATGCTTATAGCATATCAAGATCTATTGCTGGTTCAGGCAAAGGCTCCAATGCCTGTTTGTGCACGGCCTAGGATCAAAGTATGGATGTCAAAGGTTCCCTCATAGGTATTGACGGATTCAAGATTCATGACATGACGGATGACTTGATATTCATCCGAAATTCCATTGGCCCCCAGCATATCGCGTGCGACGCGGGCAATCTCAAGGGCTTTACTTGCGTTATTCCGTTTTAAGAGAGAGATAAGTTCCGATGAACAGCGTTCCTCATCTTTAAGTCGGCCCGCGCGTAATACGCCTTGTAAGGCCAGAGAAATGTCTGTCTGCATTTGGACAAGCTTGGCTTGAATCAATTGATTAGCTGCAAGCGGCCTTTCAAATTGATATCTTTCTAAAACATAGGAACGTGCTTGATGCCAACAACACTCAGCAGCTCCCAAAGCCCCCCAAGCAATGCTATAACGTGCACTATTAAGACATCCCATGACGGACTTTAACCCCACCGCTTTGGGCAAGAGATTCTTGCGAGGCACAAAGACTTCATTTAAAACTATCTCACCCGTTGGTGAGGCTCTGAGACTAAACTTTCCCTCAATTTTGGGAGCGGAGAGCCCCTCCATCCCTTTTTCCAAAATAAATCCTTTGATCTCACTTTCGACCTTTGCCCACACAATGAAGACATCTGCGATCGGACTATGTGTAATCCAGGTTTTGGAACCATTTAAGATCCATCCATCTTGATGGGCTTTGGCATGGGTTTCCATACCCGCTGGGTTGGAGCCGTGATTGGGCTCGGTCAGGCCAAAACAGCCGATGAGAAGTCCTTTGCTGAGGGGAGGGAGAAAAGTAAGCTTTTGCTCCTCATCACCAAAGAGATAAATGGCATTCATGACAAGGGAAGATTGTACGCTTAATAGGGAACGGTAGCTTGAATCTACCCGCTCCAATTCTCTTGCGACAAGGCCGTAGGCCGTATAAGAGCTTCCGGCACACCCGTAACCTTTGATCGTCATTCCTAAAAAACCAAGTTCACCCAGTTCTTTAAAAATCCCCAAGTCATAGGTTTCATGTCGGTTGGCTTCAAGAATGCGAGGCATAAGCTTTTCTTGAGCATAGCGCTGGGCCGTGTCGCGAATGAGCTTTTCTTCACCACTCAGTTGGTCTTCCCAGAGGAAAGGATCATCCCATTGAAAGGTGCTCATGCAGGTACCACATCGAAATGAATGCCTTGAGCCAAGGGTAATTCGGAAGAATAATTAATGGTGTTTGTTGCCCGCCGCATATAATTTTTCCAACTGTCACTCCCAGACTCTCGTCCTCCCCCTGTTTCTTTTTCTCCTCCAAAAGCACCGCCTATTTCAGCACCACTCGGGCCAATATTCACATTAGCTATTCCACAGTCGCTTCCTTTTGCTGAAAGAAAAATCTCAGCCTCTCGAACATCGTTTGTAAAAATGCATGATGCAAGTCCTTGGGAAACATCATTATGAACTTTTAAAGCTTCCTCAAAATTATTGTAGGGCATGACATATAAGATCGGCGCAAAGGTTTCTTGACGCACGATTTCCGTTTGAATTGGTATTTGAACCAGAGCAGGGCGAACATAATAAGCTTTAGGATACATATCCTGAGCCACCCGCTCCCCTCCAAAAACCGTCCCCCCCTGGGTGTGAGCCTTTTCAAGAGCCTGTTGCATGCCCTCAAAACTCTGCTGATCAATGAGAGGACCCACCAATGTTTTTGGGTCAAATGGATTTCCAATTGTCACGTGAGCATAAACGCTTTGAAGGCGTTTGATCATCTTTTCATAAAGCGAGTTATGAACGAAGAGACGCCTTAAGGATGTACACCGTTGTCCTGCCGTTCCAAAAGCAGCGAAAGCAATCGCTCGCGTCGCAAGTTCTATATCTGCTGAAGGGGTTAAAATCATCCCATTGTTACCGCTGAGCTCTAGAAGCGTCCTGCCAAATCTTGCAGCGACACTTGTCGCTACACTTTTGCCCATCCGCGTGCTTCCTGTTGCAGAAATGAGTGGAAGATCGTTACTTTCAACAAGAATTTTGCCGAGTTCATTTCCGCCGATAACAACTTGTAAAAGGTGAGGGGTGGCCTTCGAAAAACGTGTCACTGCTCGCTCAAATAGCCTAGTCGCAGCCAAAGCTGTAAGGGGCGTTTTTTCAGAGGGCTTCCATATCACAGGGTCCCCACAAACGATGGCGAGTGCAAAGTTCCAACACCAAACAGCCAAGGGAAAATTAAAGGGTGTGATGACCCCAATCGGACCTAAAGGGTGCCATGTTTCCATCATCCTGTGCCCTGGGCGTTCTGACGCAATGGTAAGCCCATAAAGTTGACGGGAGAGACCGACGGCAAAATCACAGATATCAATCATTTCTTGGACTTCACCTCGTCCTTCTTCCAGGATTTTTCCGTTTTCAAGAGTCACAAGAGCTCCAAGGGCTTCCTTATGAGCACGCAATTCCTCTGCATAAAGACGGATGAGTTCGCCGCGTTGCGGGGCAGGGACAAGCCGCCATGATTTAAAGCTTTGTGTTGCCTCGCGGATCATTTTTTCCACGTCTTGAGACGTGTTTGTGTTTAGCTGCCCAAGTTTGAGCCCATCTATGGGAGAACATACACAAAGTTCTCCTGATTTTAAGTCCTCGGCACGAAATCCCAGTTCTTGAAAAATTTTTTGCTTGTCCATTTCTCTTATCTCCCAGTTTCGATTATGCCAGAAACCTAAGAGAAAGACCAAGAATTTGAGCAAAAGGCCAATTTATAATTTAAACTTTATAATTTTGCGCGATTGGCTATATTATTCCAGAACTTCTCAAAATCTTCTTTCGAAATATCTTGATGAGCATTTGTTTTGGCCCCTTCATATTCGATACCAAGAAACTGAATGGATGGATTGTAGGCCTTTAACTGTTCCTCAGCATCCGCTAATTCCTTTTTATTATTATCTATTAACACAATAAGTTTTGGCTCAAATTCTGGCTTTTGAGTTTTGCCATCAGTGGATGAGCCTATGCGTTTAAACATCGCAACAAGAACTTCACCTTTGGTCGCATCTCCTTCGCCATTGGTAGATAATATCCCTTTGTAAAACATGGGGTAACTACCGGCATATTTCTTAAAATCAGAAAACGTTGCATTCGTTAGAAAATCTTTCAGGCCTTTTGAAAAATCCAAGCCCATTTTTTTCAGTTGACCTTGTCTGATAATGATAAGGTCTTCCTCAGATCCCTTAATTTTTCCGGCAAGTTCAGTGGTTATGGCAATTACTTTTATGCCTTTTTGTTGGAGATCTTTAATAATTTTGGGGGTATCCGCTTCAACCAATTTTTGTGGAATTATTTGAGTTGTTAGAACTCTTGCAAGATCCTTTTGCTCAGGCGTAAGATCATTTAAAATTGTCTTGTATTCATCCTGATATTTTTGGAGCGCAGTATAATTTACCGCTGGATCATTAGGCTGTACCATCGTGTCGTCGATATCAAACGCGACTAAAAATTCTTCTGGTTTCTGCGTTTTAAGAAGTTCTTCAATTGTGCTTTTCACTTCTTTCATTGTTTTGGCGGAGGTAATCTCAGCTTGGACAGAGAGTCCCGTCAACAATAGTGCTGACGTTAACATGGTAGCTTTTGCAATAGTGTTCATTTTATATTCCCCAATAAGTGTTGAATGGATATATTTAAATTATATTATAACAATTAAAAAATATTTAATGAACTTTTAAAAAAGTGGAATTTATAATATTAGAGAGTCTCAAAATGCTCTTTTTAGACTTTAGAGCAGTCATATTATTTTGCAAAAATTCTTACAGCCAACTATGATAAAAAACATGGAAGAAAAAATTTTTCATCTAGGGATTAAAGCTCTTATCCGCAATCAAGCTGGAAATATTCTACTTCTCAGAGTTAATCAAGAAACATTTAAAAACCCAAGGTTAGAAAGCTATTGGGACCTTCCTGGGGGGCGCGTATTAACTGGTGAAGCCATTGAGGAAACGTTGCGTCGTGAAATTGAAGAGGAAACAGGAATAACATTTCTTGATTCTTTGGAACCTTTGGAAACCTTGATTTCAAATATAGAAATACCACTGGATAGGGAACGTAAAGCGGGTCTCATCTTATCTATTTATAAATGCGCTCTCAATGACCACTCTCACATTCGGCTGAGTGCGGAGCATACCGCGTACTCATGGTTTTCTCCTGATGAAACCTCGTATCACTTGTCCTATAAATATCCGAGTGCATTTACTAAAAAAGTAAAAGAATTGAGTACATGGAGCTAAGTTTTGATGTAAAGCCATTATTTTTAATGATCGCTACTCCCCAGTCGTCTTTCCCACGAAAGCGGGAATGAGGATTGGGATGCTAATGCACCGCCGCCGTTTCATAAGGGCTATCAAGGGAAAAAGCAGGGATCTCAACATCAAAATTCTCACCCGTTTTTGTTTTCATATGATATGTCCCTTCCATCAATCCTGAAGGAGTTGCGAGAGGCGTGCCACTGGTATAGTGATACGTTGTTCCCGGTGTTATCCAGGGTTTTTCGCCCACAACACCTTCCCCTTGGACTTCATGGAGTACGCCATTTGAATCCGTAATTCGCCAGGTCCGAGACAAAAGCTGCACAGCTTCTGATCCCTGATTTTCAATCCATACCTGATAAGCCCATACGTAATGATTATCTGAGGAGAAGGATTGATCCTCTAAAAAAATTGGTTCAACGCTAACGCTGATGTGACGAGTTAATTTTGTGTACATTATGACTACAATCTAAAATTTGTATTTTTCTTCTAACTCTTAATACCTTGAGAGCTAATATAAACCTCCCGTACCTATATCGGACGACCAGTGAGGATCATAATCAGGTTGAGATTCATAAGAAGGTTCAGGGCTGTAAGATGACTCATGACCAGAATGTCTAGAACCATGAGATGACGGTGGGGCATAAGATGGCTCTGGGTGGTAGGGTGCCTCTGGACCATATGAGGGATCAAGCGGAGAGGAAGGTTCGTTATCATAGGAAACCTCTGAGCCATAAGATGGCTGAGAATCATATAAGGGCTGAGAGTCATAAGAAGTTTCCGATCCATATCGTGGCTGAGAACCAGTGGATGGATACGAAGAATCATAAGTGGATTTTCCATAAGGTTTCTGAGACCCTGAATCATACCCATAAGAAGGCGCTGAAAGCCGTTTAGGGAGGCTCTGATTAGCCTTTAAAGCTTCATAAATTACATCACCGCTGCCTGGTTCCATCATTCTCACAAGTTTCATGCCTGGAGGGATTTTAAAGGGCTTACTTGGCACTCCATCGAGTGCTTTCCCAAGAAAATCAACTATAATAGGAAGAGCAGAGCGAGCTCCCCCTTCCATATGGCCCAAAGTTTGCGGATGATCAAATCCCACATACGTCACAACTACCAAACGATCCGTATAAGCAGCTGTCCAGGCTTCTTTTTCATCATTGGTTGTTCCAGTTTTTGCGGCCAAAATTTTATTCAAAACTTTTGCCTTTCGGGCAGATCCTGCTCGCACAGCCCCTTCAAGCATTGACGTTATTTGATAAATACTGCGAGGATCGGCTAACTGCTCTCGATGATCTTCTATCAGGGGAGGATTTTGATTGGTCCAAAGCTGGGATTTACAATGTGAGCATTGGCGTGTATCTGCTGCAAAAATGGTTTTCCCGTGACGATCTTGGATGCGATCAATTAGAGTTGCCTCCAATTTTTTTCCACCATTTGCCAACATGCCATAGGCTGTCGCAAGACGTAAAAGAGTCGTCTCGCCTGCGCCAATGGCCATAGCAATCTGCATGGGAACACGATCCATAATCCCAAATTTCTCAATCACTTTAGCCACGGGCCGCATTCCTACATATTCATGAACCAAACGAATCGTCGTTCTGTTTAAGGACTTTTGAAGAGCAACGCGTAAAGGAACTTTTCCATAATGTCTGGTCGTCACATTTTTGGGAGCATAAATTCCAAGTCCTCGTCCTAACGCGATGGTAATGGGTGCGTCTGACACGATAGTTCCGGGTGAAAATCCTCGCTCCATAGCTGCTAAATACACAAAAGGCTTTATAGCTGAGCCCGGCTGGCGGAGGGCTTGAGTCGCTCTATTAAACTGGCTCGCTTCAAAGCTGAAACCACCGGTCATGGCCAGAACGCGACCTGTCTGGGGATCCAAGGCAACAAGCGCCCCGCCCACAGCGGGAATCTGTTCGAGAGTGTATTTATTCTCCTTCCCTTCGATCTTGTTGACCAGAATCACATCGCCAACCTTTAAAACATCACTCGGATAATTAATGACAGGCCCCAAGTATAATTGAGGAAGGATTATTTCATCCGATTTGGGCTTCACGGGGGTCTTATGCTGCCGGGCCCAGGTCAATTCTGATAGGGGGATAGTTCCTTCTTCACCAGATTTTAGGCCTATTTTGGCCTCCTTATCATTAAGCTTCAAAACAATAGCTAATGTCCATGGTTCAGCACCAGGAGGTTGTAATATTTCCGCAAGTTGTGACTTCCAAGCTTCTGGGCTGGTGTCTTTTAAATCAATATGTTGAAGTGCTCCTCTCCATCCGTGAAGGCGATCATAATCGATGAGCCCTTTTCGCAAGGCCCAATCTGCAATTTTTTGGAGCTGAGGATCAAGCGTTGTACGAACCGTAAGGCCGCCTTGGTAAAGAGACGGTTCACCGTGTTTAGCAATGAGCTTGCGGCGCACCTCTTCCGCAAAATAGTCAGCTTTTACCACATGAGTTGGATTGGGGCGTCTAATTTCAATGGGCTCAGCCTTAGCCTCCAAAGCTTCTTTGCGTGTTATGATTCTTTCTTCATACATGCGCGTAATAACCCAATCACGGCGAGCCTTGGCAGCTGCGTAATTTTGTTTGGGGTTATATTTACTGGGAGCCTTGGGAAGACCTGCTAAAAACGCAGCTTCTGCAATCGTAAGTTCATCTAAGGATTTATTAAAATAATTAAGTGCAGCAGCTGCAACACCATAAGAGCCAGATCCTAAATAAATCTCATTGATATAAATCTCTAAAATGCGGTCCTTACTTAAAGCATTTTCAATACGGAAGGCCAAAATGGCCTCCTTAATCTTTCGTTCATATGAAGCTTGGTTCGCAATACTCGAGAGAAGAAGGTTTTTGGCCACCTGTTGCGTGATGGTTGAAGCTCCCATAGGACGCTTATTCGTTCCTCTTTGGCTAAAATTAACAACCGCAGCCCTAATGATTCCAAAGAAATCAAGGCCTGGGTGCTCATAAAAGTTTTTATCTTCGGCAGCCAGGATAGTTTGTACGACACGTTGTGGAATGGCTTCGATGGGAACAAATACACGCTTCTGGGTTGCATATTCTGCAAAAAGGCGACCATCACTTGCATAAAGGCGGCTAACGACCGGCGGTTCGTACTTTGCAAGTTGAGCATAATCGGGGAGCCCGCGGCCAAAATAATAGAGCACAGCAAGCGTCCCTATGCCCCCTGAGAGGGCAAGGATAAAGAGAAAAGTGCATAACCATGTAAAAGATCGAAGCATTGCCAATTATAATTAAGTTCATTCAAATTCCTTGCACTTTGCCGAGAGTTGATCAATGGGTCAATAGAAATCTATCTTTCCTTCGTAAGTCTAGAAATTAAGTTCCCTCTTGCCTATGCTAAAGAACTCTTTTACAAATCTGCTATCTAAGACTTCTTAACCTTATTATCGGAATGATTTTGAAGAATGTGCTTATTATTCACCTCAAAGAAAAACGTCCATGAAGAACATCTTAAAAAATAAAGTTATTCTGATTGGCGGGATAATCACCGTTATTATGGTATCTATCCTATACCTATCTTTAGATTCCTTTTATAGTGATGGTGGTTTTCGCACCACCCAAGATTCCATCGCATCAACCCAGCAAGTAAATTTAACCGGACTGCAAGAACTTCAAGCGTCCGGGTCGGCCCTCATTCGTTTTTCAGTTCTGGAAAAGAAGTTGCTTCCTTTTCAGGGGCCTAAAATTATAGTCGATGGAATGGCTGAATTTCATGGTTTTTTAAAAGGTATTCCAAGCACTTTTTTTGCTTACCAGCGCAAATCCCCAAATTTAAAGCATATTTTCAGGCGTTGGATTTTTACTCAATCAAAAAGTGTGCGCCCTGATCTGGTCACGCCTGAAGCGGAAGAAGCCAAAAAATATGGATTTAATTACATAAAACTCAACATCGGGAGTAAATCTATCCCGGCTGACAAACACATCGATGATATTATAGATTTTTATGAAGGCTTACCTCAAAATGCATGGGTTCACTTTCATTGCGCCCATGGAAAAGGTCGCACAACGATCTTACTTGTGCTGCTTGATATTGTGAAAAATGCTCCAAAGGTATCGCTTGAAGATATCATAAGACGGCATCATCTCCTGGGGTCAGAAGATTTAATGATAACAGACGTTTGGGAAAGAGGGACTTATTCAAAAGAACAACTTGAAGAACGGAAAGAATTTGTGAAGAAGTTTTACGCTTTTATTTGCCAAAAAAAAACGGGGGGAATTCAACGCTGGTCTGATTGGAATTTAGAAAATCCTCTTTTAAATTCAGCCTTCTTAGGGGGTAGCAATAAATAATGGTTAAAATCTCCCTCAAAAAAAGAATCCTGTCTATTGGAGGGGGGGCCTTTATCCTTGCCGTTTTGAGCGCACTTTTTTATTTAATATCTACAGATGATTACACAGATGCTAAATTTCGTACTATGCAGGATCGGTTTTCTTCAGTGGAAAAGATAGATTTGACTGGACTGCGTGAGCTTCAGGTCTCTGGCGGACCGATGATAAACTTCCCAGATCTTAATGAAAGGCTCAATCCTCTTAATAAAAAAATCATTATCCTTGATGGAATGAGAGAGAATCATGGTTATATCAATAGCATAGCTACTACTTTTTTAGGTTATCATCGGCATAAATTGAGCCCCCGTTATTTTATTCGAAGGCTGTTATTTACAGGTACGACTCAACCCCTTCGCCAACTTACGACTTCAGAAATTGAAATGGCTCGCAAATATGGCTTTGACTACAAAAATATTAAAATTGATAGCAGAATCCTGACACCCAATGCCTCTGTCGATGAATTCGTCGCCTATTTTGATCAATTACCAGAAAACGTATGGGTCCATTTTCACTGCCGTCATGGAAAGGGGCGGACATCTATGATGTTGGCTATGTATGATATTATGAGAAACGCTCCGAAAGTAGCATTAACGGATATTCTTAAGCGCCAGCATCTACTGGGTTCAGTAGATTTAACGAATACGATCGCTTGGCAAACAAAGAAGAAAGGAAAATACACATCAGAGACACTTAAGCGGCGCAAAAAATTTATCGAGGATTTTTATGCATTCATATGTCAGCGAAAAGCAGGCGGCATTCAACGCTGGTCTGAATGGAATGGGGCACGGCAGCAAAAGTTATGATGAAAAAATTTTTAAGACCAAAAAATCTCTTCCTCTTAGCTGGTTTCAGCGCATTAATCGGCTTTATGCTATTCCTTTTCTTTGAGGCATTTGTTAGCGGAAATTTTCGTACGACCCAAGATAAGATTTGGTCAACCCAACAGGTCAATATGACTGGCTTGCGGGAACTTAAAGCGTCCGGTGGAACCTCTGTACGTTTTTACGATCTTAAAAGAAAGCTTAGCCATATCAAAGACGACATCATAATTGTCGATGGCATCAGTGAGTTTCATGGTTATGTCCATGGAATTCCAACAACTTTTTTTGCTTACCAAAATCCACACCCCCACTGGAAGTATTACATCAGACGATTGGTTTTTACAGGGACAACAGGGGTGCGTCCTGAGCTTGTTGCGCCTGAATCAGAAGTTGCAAAGCAAAATGGTTTTTCCTACGCCCATCTTAAAGTTGGGAGTAAATTCATGTCATCAGATGAAACCATTGATGCAATCATGCAGTTATTTGATAGCCTGCCACAAAATACTTGGGCACATTTTCATTGCCATTACGGCAAAGGCAGAACCTCCATCATGCTCGCCATGTATGATATATTCAAAAATGCGCCTAACGTGTCATTGAGCGACATTATCAAAAGGCAGCACCTTCTTGGATCAGAGGATCTATTGAATACCGTTTTGTGGAAAAAAGGAAGCTACACAAAAGAACAACTTGAAGAGCGAAAAGCCTTTATTACCAAGTTTTATGACTTTATTTGTCAACGAAAGGCTGGCGGAGTCCAAATCTGGTCAGACTGGCGCCGCCAACAAAAAACGGGTTAATTTAAGATGTTGAAAATAAGAAAGAAAAAAACTGCACTTGCCATTGGAGTTATGGGCTTATTTATTAGCTTTATCTGCTTTGTGCATTTAGATGCCTACGATATGAAGCTATACCGGAGCATGCAAGATGAGATCCGTTCTACCGAAAGAGTTGATCTGACCGGACTTCGAGAAATTCAAGCATCGGGGGGTTACCTGCCCCGCTTTCCTACTCTTGCTAGAAAACTTCGCCAGATTAAAGAAAATAAAGTCATTGTTAATGCGGAAGACGAGTTAACTCAATATGTTAAAGGCCTTCCTATAACCTTATTGGGGTATGGAAACCCCGCGCCAAGTTTAAAGTATTACATACGTCGGCTTGTTTTTACAGGAACGCTAAAAGAGCGTCCTGATCTAATCGCGAGTGAAGATCGAGAAGCTAAAAGGTATGGTTTTATTTATAAAAACCTTGTGATCGGGAGTAGGTTTAGTGTCCCAGATCAAAACATTGACGACATCGTGGCTTTTTTTGATGAATATGCCGATAATTCCTGGATTCATTTTCATTGTACCCATGGTAAGGGACGAACATCCATGCTGCTTGCGATGCTTGATATTATCAAAAACGCTCCCAATGTAGCCTTAAAAGATATTATCAGACGTCAGCGTCTTTTAAGATCTGTAGATTTGGCGGATACGGTCATTTGGCTTAACGGGGGATACACCAAAGAGATGCTTGAAAATCGGAAAAGATTTATTGAAGATTTCTATTCCTTTGTTTGCCAGCGAAAAGCAGGAGGAATTCAGCGGTGGTCGGAGTGGAAGGCTAATACCAAATAAGTAAATTAATCTAACCACACGGCGTCATCCCGGAATTTAGAAAATCATATCGGGCACAGCCCGGTTTAGATTTTCTTAATGACCGGGACCCAGAAAATGCTTTGAATCACATAAAATCCTGGGTCCCGGATATTAAGAAAAGCTAGCGCTCTCACACGTTCGCTTACCTTTTCTAAATTCCGGGATGACGCCGTGTGGTTAGGTTAATTAATCAAAATGGTATAATATCATTTCCGGAAAAATTTTATGAATTATGTATTTCTCACCCCAACAGCTTCAACCATTCCTCTTCCGTTAGGATTGTAACTCCCAACTCTTTTGCAGCTTTTGCTTTTGAACCTGCGTCCGCTCCCACGACAACATAATCGGTTTTTGATGACACCGAACTTGCAACCTTTGCCCCTAATGATTCGGCCCTTACCTTTGCCTCAGGGCGGGTCATATGCTCGAGTGTTCCTGTGAACACGATGGTCTTGTTTGAAAGAGGGCTTGACCCTACTTGCAGTGGCTTATCATCTAAAACGGTTATCTCTGCCAAGAGTTCTCTTAGGACGTTAAGGTTATGGGGCTCATCAAAAAATGCAATCAAATCTATGGAAACACTTGGACCAATCCCATCGATTGAAAGAAGATCCGCATAAGCTTCACTCTCCGAATCTTTGGCAGCGATCATGGCCTCACTCCATGCTTTATAGGACAGATAATGGCGTGCAAGAAGTTTGGCTGTGGCTTGTCCAACTTGAGGAATGCCAAGGGCGTAGATAAAGCGGTGGAGAGCAATCTTTCGACGCGCCTCAATAGCTTTGAACAGGTTTTGAGCCGAAAGTAGCCCCCAGCCTTCGCGATTGCGCAAGGGCGTAATACTTTCTCGATCCCGCTTCTCTAAAGTAAAGATATCTGCAGGTGAGCTGATAAGCCCTTCCTTATAAAAAGCCTCTACATGCTTGGAGCCAAAACCCTCAATGTCGAAAGCATCTCGAGAAACAAAGTGGCGGAGACGTAAAGCCGCTTGAGCCGTGCATATAAGGCCACCGATGCACTTTCGGGCCACTTCTTCAGGTAATCGAATGGCGTGAGATCCACAAACGGGGCATAGCTGGGGAAAGTCAAAGGGCTTTGAATCTTTGGGTCTTTTCTCTAAAATAACGCTCACAACTTGGGGGATCACATCCCCTGCGCGTTGAATGACAACCGTATCACCTATACGAATGTCTTTTCGTGCAATTTCATCCTCATTGTGAAGGGTCGCTCTTGCAACGACCACGCCGCCCACTGTGATAGGTTCAAGAATAGCAACAGGGGTCAACGTCCCTGTGCGTCCGACTTGTATGAGAATATCATTAAGATGCGTCTGCGCCTGTTGGGCAGGAAACTTATGAGCAAGTGCCCACCGTGGGGCCCGGGTTGAATAACCCATCCGATTTTGCCAATCAATGCGGTTAACTTTATAGACAATCCCATCAATATCATAGGGCAAGCTTGCTCTTTGGGATTCAAGTTCATGATAATAAGCTAAAACGTCTTCCACGTTTTCACAAAGTCGTGCCAAAGGATTTACAACAAATCCCCAGTTTTTCAGCTGCTCTAAAAACTCCCAATGGGTTTGGACATGAAAGGGGGCATAATCATCACAAGCATAAGCAAAAAACTTGAGAGGTCGAGTCGCCGTTACCTGAGGATCAAGTTGGCGCACCGATCCTGCTGCCGTATTGCGAGGATTGATAAAAAGGGGCAAGTGTTGGGCTTCTCTCTCCTTATTCATAGCCAAGAAATCTTCATGACGCATATAGACCTCTCCCCGAATTTCAGTCACTTCGGGAAAGCCGTGAGCATTGATAGCTTTAGGGATATCTTTAATGGTTTTAAGGTTGGCTGTAATATCCTCTCCTTCCGTTCCATCACCCCGCGTGGCTCCAAGGACAAATCGTCCTTTTTCGTATTCCAATGTTGCTGAAAGCCCATCAATTTTTGGCTCGGCAACGATTTCTATAATTGTTTCACGTGAAACACCTAAAAAGCGTCGTATGCGATCGAAAAAGTCAATAACGTCTTGATCCTCAAAACCATTATCGAGGGAAAGCACGGGCTTTCGATGCTGTACTTTTTTAAAGGGCCCTAAGAGGGGAGCCCCCACTCTTAAACTGGGACTATCTTCTCGAACAAGTTGAGGAAATCGTTTTTCAATGGCGTCATTTCGCAGGCGCAATTCATCATATTCGGCATCACTTATTTCAGGCTGATCTTGCAGATAATAGAGACGATCATGACGCTCAATAACGGCAGCAAGGCGATTTATTTCTTCCGTTGCTTCTTGTTCTGATAATTTTTCTACGGGCTTAAGGCTTATTTCCATTATAAAACCCCCATTAAACGCTTTGCCGCTGCCCTTGCTTCTTCTGTAATTTCTTCACCCGCAAGCATCCGCGCCACTTCTTCTTGTCGTTCCTCATGAGTTAAAACTTTAACGTGTGTTGTTGTTCTGTCTTCCTCAACCACTTTAAAAACAACAAGATGCAATGTTCCACGTGAAACAATTTGAGGAGAGTGGGATATGGTTAAAACTTGAATATGTTGGGAAAGTGCTTTAAGCCGTTCTCCCATCGCAGAAGCAACAGAGCCTCCTGTCCCGCGTTCAATTTCATCAAAAATAAGGGTTGGCACCCCACAGGATTGCGTCAGGACCACTTTAAGTGCAAGCATCAGGCGAGAAAGCTCACCTCCTGAGGCAATCGTGGAAAGGGGTCCTTCAGGAAGCCCAGGATTTGTTTGGATGTAAAATTCGATCTGATCAATTCCAGCTGACCCCCAGTTTTCCTCACGAAGCTGGCCAAAATTCACACGGAAACGTGCTTGGTCCAATTTTAAAGGCGGAAGCTCAGCAGCAATTGCTGTTTGAAGACGTATCGCAGTTTGTTTGCGCTCTTCAGAAAGGAATCGAGCCTTCTCAAGATAGGTGTTTTTAGCAAGGGTAACGGCTGCTTCAAGAGATACAAGGTGATCTTCTCCATGCTCTAAATCTGTCATCTCTCTTTTGAAGTCGGCAAGCCTAGAAACAATATCTTCCGTTTGATATTTCCGGGATAAAGATCTTAAGGCATGAAGGCGGTTTTCAATGGCTTCAAGATCGTGGGGAGTTCCCTCAACCTCTCCTTTCAGGCTTTTCATTTCTTCCAGGAGTTCCTGTCCCTCAACAATTGTCCGATCACAGGACTCTAGAAGGGGACTCATTTTCTCATGCAGGAGGTCTTGAATTCGACTTAATGCCTTGTGAGATTGAAACAACCCTGTGAGGGCACTGGACATGTTTTGATCAACGATAGCAAGAGCCTCAGCGATTTTAGCGCGATGGGCAATTAAACCACGTTCAGCGTCAAGGGCAACCTCTTCACCTACTTTAGGATCTACCTTTTCAATTTCTTCTATTGCAAACTTCAAAAAAGTTTGTCTTTCAAAGGATTTGCTCGCATTTTCTTGAAAAGCTTTGAGGGCATGTTTTGCCTCCTGATACTCTTTAAATGCTTTTTGGAGAAGATTCTTGTCAATTTTTCCATACGCATCAAGAGCCGCCAAATGAGACTTGGCATCAAGCAATTGATCAAACTGACCATGAATTTCCACAAGTTCTTGCCCCAAACGTCGCATCAAAGCTTGACTGACGACCTGGTCGTTGAGGAAACACTTACTTTTGCCATCTGCTTCTAAGACACGCCTGAAAATAACCTGCTCTTCCTCATAGGAAATTTCTTGCTCATCAAGCTCTTTCCAAAGAGGATGATCGGAAGGGAGGGAAAAGGTTGCTGTAACATAAGCTTTTTGTGCCCCCGGTCTTAAAAGTCGGGCTTCAGCTCGCTCACCTAAGGCAAGGCCTAGGGCATCTAAAAGAATGGATTTTCCGGCTCCAGTCTCGCCCGTTAGGACACAAAGTCCTCTTTCAAAATCGATGTGAAGATCATCGATAAGAATGATGTTATGGATAGAAAGTGCCTCGAGCATGAAGTCCTACTTTATAAATAATTCTCCATATATACATCAATCTTGTTGAGGGTGTTAATGGCCAATTTAGAAAGTTTGTGCTATGAGCTCACTCTCTGGCACTATCCTTGGAAAACACTAGCATTTCTTGCCAAGAGTTTGTCTCGCTAAAGCGGGGGATGATACCTCTAGGGAGAGACGTTAGCCATTATAACTTCTTAATTGTCCTTATCCAAAATTTCTTGACTTTTAACAGCGATATTGTTAGATATATAAATATATACTGCATGAAGTTTTGGTAGCCTAAAAGGACTTTTTCACGGATATGATGACCTTAATCGCAGCCTGACATAAGACCCAATCACCCTCAAAGGTCAAACCTTCTGGGGGAGCCATTTCTTTTGTCATTTTAAATAAAGGTCACAACCATGATTAAACTTGAAAATATTACGGTCCGCATCGCAGGCAGAACACTCATTGAAAATTTGACGATGACGTTGAACGAGGGCCATCGCTATGGTCTCGTTGGGCGGAATGGAACGGGAAAATCTACCTTATTTAAGGTTCTTTTAAAAACCCTCCATCCTGATGCAGGACAGCTTGAAATTCCTGCGCGAGTCCGGTTGGGTCATGTCGCTCAAGAAGCCCCTTCAGGTTCAACGACCCCAATAGACGCTGTGATGGCTGCAGATAAAGAACGCCTAGAGCT
The DNA here is from genome assembly GCA_035531295.1 of Alphaproteobacteria bacterium. GTDB lineage: Bacteria > Pseudomonadota > Alphaproteobacteria > UBA9655 > UBA9655 > UBA9655. The sequence continues at coordinate 3,424 of DATKTE010000042.1, read as the reverse complement.
GATGGCGCGGCTTGAAGATGGCAGCGAGCCAGAAAACATGGCTGACATTTATGATCGGCTTATTGTGATTGAAGCCTTCACTGCCGAAAGCAGAGCGTCAGAAATTTTGTCGGGCCTTGGGTTTTCCCAAGACATGCAGAAAGAGCCCCTCTCTAATTTTTCGGGAGGATGGCGCATGCGCGTGTCTTTGGCTTCCCTTTTGTTTTCAAGTCCTGATTGGCTTTTACTCGATGAGCCCACAAACCACCTGGATTTAGAGGCTTCTCTTTGGCTAGAAGAATACCTCAAAACCTATCCAAAGAGCTTGTTGATCATCAGCCATGACCGCCATTTGCTCAACAGCGTATGCGACCGCACCCTCTTTTTACATGGTGAGAAAATTCAATCCTATGGCGGAAACTACGATACCTTTGAGAGAACCTGGGAAGCCCAACAAGAATCTCTCAAGGCGCAACATACCAAGCAAGAAGCCCAGCGAAAACATATGCAGGATTTCGTTAATCGCTTTCGCGCAAAAGCTTCCAAGGCCAAGCAAGCTCAGAGTCGTATAAAAGCTCTTGAAAAAATGGACCACCTTCCTGACATCGTTCGAGACCCAGAAGTGCGCTTTGATTTTCCCCAACCCCAAAAACTGGCCCCTCCGCTGATTGTATTGGATCATGTGAATGTTGGATACGCTGAGGGGGCTCCCATTCTTAAAGGACTTTCCCAGCGAATTGATGAAGAGGACCGTATTGCCTTACTGGGTGCTAATGGGAATGGCAAATCCACCTTTGCAAAACTGATTGCCGGTCGTCTTGCCTCCCAAAAGGGCGACATTCGTCGCTCGGGAAAGCTCAAAGTTGGCTACTTTGCTCAACATCAAGTCGATGAATTTGATCTGACATCAACTGCCTTTGAACATGTGATTCGTAAAGAACCTTCTTTGACGCCAACAACAGCGCGAGCTTATCTTGCTCGTTTTGGCCTTGCGGGCCAGAAAGCAGATGTAAAAGTTCAAAACCTCTCAGGAGGAGAAAAAGCGCGTCTCAATCTCACTCTCATTTGCTTGGACAAGCCAAATATCCTTATTTTGGATGAGCCGACGAACCATTTGGATATGGATTCGCGCCAAGCGTTGATGGTTGCTCTTAATGATTTTGAAGGGGCGGTGATTCTTATTACCCACGATCGAGACTTGTTAGCCGCCACCATGGATCGCCTGTGGCTTGTCGCTGATCAGAAAGTAGAACCTTTTGAAGGAGATCTTGAAGACTACCGTCGTCTCATTTTGAAAGGAGCGGAAGCATCCTCCAAACCGCAAAAGCAAAAAAAGGTGAAGGAATCAGGAGCAGCGCTTAAAAAAACCGCCCATGAGGCTAAGCTAAAGATGGAGGCAGTCTCCAGCTCGCTTCAGAAAATTATGGATGAACTTGGTGACCCTGAGCTCTATAACCATCATTCGGAAACGGTTGCAGAGCTTTTGCAAAAGCAGCATCAGCTTGAAAAAGAGCTGTCTATCGCAGAAGAAGAATGGTTAAAAGCTGAAGAGGAAGTCGAGAAAGTTTCCTCTTAACTTGCCACTTTGCAAAGAGGCTTGTATAAAAAAGAAAGGTGCCCGTAGCTCAGCAGGATAGAGCACAAGATTCCTAATCTTGGGGTCGGAGGTTCGAATCCTCTCGGGCACGCCAACGAAATAAAGGGTTTTTGGATCTCTGAAAAATTTCCACAAATGACTCCGGAAGCACATCGGAAGCAGAAGAGAAGATTTCAGAGTTCATACCCCGTTTAGAGAGCACTTTCAAATTCACGACTTCTGCCTTCCTAATACTTACAGATGGATGCTTTTCTTCCAACCATCTTAAAGCAGTTTCATATCCCTTAAAATTAAGATCCAGACTTTTTTTGCGTACAAAAAATTATTTGGCGGTGAGCAGGCGCGTATAAGGCTATTAAATCAACCTCCTTGCTTTTATATTCCATGTTTGAGTAGATTTAAATTGGAATCGGGAAAGCTAAAAATAATCAAAATACGAGGAGGTCCGAATTCCTTGACTCAGCCAAGTGTGCATCACAGCGCTTATCATAAAGCGAGTAATATAAAAAATAAAAGCCCTTTTATTTTATATTTGGTGGGTGTGCTGTTCATTTTAGGGGGGACATACTCAATCATACAGTACATGGTTTTTAGCGCGGCATATCAACATACCTTTTTACAGAAAACTCAAGTACTCGAGAAAAGCTTCAACACGACCCTAGAAAAATACAAGAGAGCCTTGTATGAATTTTCAAAAGAGATCAAAAAGAAAAGCCTTTTTCTTGACTCAAGCAAGTTATCTAACCTCTTTGAAAAAAGTTATACGTACGGCGTAGCAGAATCAAATGGGGAAAAAATTCATATTTCAGCCATAAATTGGGTGGATACGGGGGGCGGTCCTGCAGTTGGCCGCTTTGGAACGTTGCTCTACAAATTAAACTTTTCCACAGAATATCTTAAAAATCTTAAAAAAAACCCAGGAAACCTGGAAATATCTGATCCCGAATTAGAGCGCCATTCTACGCCCTCCATCGCAAACCTTGGTATAGGGGTGGAAGACGATCTGGGAATGTACAGAGGCTTTGTTAATGTAAGGGTTAATACAGATACCTTATTAGAAAGAGTTGCGGCAGTATCACAAGAAGATAACATCCAGGTTATCCTTCTAGACAAAAACTCTCAGGTTCTTTCATCTTCAATTAGTCTTACTTTTGATGACAAAAGGGAGCTACTTCAAAGAGCCAAGGACCATAATAAGGCAAACTTTTCGAAAGAGAATTATACATTTACCGAGAGTATTTCCGTAAACGGATATCCCTTTTCTCTCTTATTTGGGTATTCAATTAAAAAATTTTATATGGAATTCTTCAATTATATATTTCCTCAATTAATTGGAATTATGCTTTTCTCCGCTATTATTATATTTTTCTCTTATTTCTACCATATCGATAAACTTCAACAAGGTTTGAAAAGTTTTAGAAGAAAAATTAAGGATTTAAATGAGCTTACCTATAAGCTGAGTGAGCAAAACCATCAATTAAGTAAAAAAAGAAAAGAGCTGGAGGAAGATCTAAAACGCAGGGAAAAAGCAGCTCGAGAAGAGAGAAGATTTCGATTAGAAGTCAATACACGTATTTCTGAAGCGACTTCAGATCTCCTCAATGCAGGGAATGTCCTCTTAGAGAGGGTAAAATACCAAGAAGAACTAAAAGACAACCCTCAAGAGGTCATGGATATTTTTGAAAAGGCTTATCTTCACGCCTGTTTTGCGTGCGCAAGAAGTCAAGAAAGCCAAGTTAACATCATTAATATGATTGATGATTCTATAAAAATTCACTCAAATAAAATAGGTTCGAATAATATAAACATTAACAAGAAATTAGATGAAAATATAAGGTCGGTCTTAAC
>DATKTE010000041.1:0-2286 GCA_035531295.1 Alphaproteobacteria bacterium | reverse complement strand
AAAAACCGCCACCTATCACAATAGGAACCATACACTCTGTCAAAGGAGGAGAAGCGGATGTGGTATACCTGTATCCTGATATATCCGTAGCTGCAGCAACAGAAAGAATGATCGGAGCAGGCCAAGAGTCTGAAGATTCTCTTTTAAGGCTGTTTTATGTCGGAATGACACGGGCATACGAAGAACTCGTGCTGATGTCTCCAGTCTTGAAAAGATCAGGTAAAAACAAAGTCAGAGTTAATTTCCATATGGAATTAAGTTGACATTCCTGCCAAATAAAAAGAGGTGCGGTCTTTGCATTTACATGCGTAAACGAACACAATTCTTTCCATGGAAACATGATGAGAATGAAGTAAAATTAACAGATTATCTTTGTGCTCCTCCAGACAGACTTGGGATGCCAACACATCCAAACATGAAAGCTTGTATAAGATTTAAGCGAGATATGCGAAGAGTAATGGGATATGCCAATAACTATAGAAATAGACGAAGACGGCGAGCCAAGAAGAATAGATCAGCCGAAGAAAGCTGACCTAAAAGAAGGCGAAATTAGATGTTTGCATGAAAAAGTATGTAAACAGTTGACAATTAAAGAAGAACGATGGTACTGTCTCTCCTGTAACGGGGCAGTTTTCGAATTGGATGAATGTCCAGACGGAAACTGGTATATACCAGAAAGGCGCGAAAGAAAAACGTTTCGAAGCAACTGGTATGATACCAACAGGAAAATACAGTTGGAGGCATGCCATGGGGAAAATCCTTTGGGCTGACACAGAAACTGGCGGTTTTGATCCCACCAATAACCCTCTTCTTGAACTCGCCGCAATCGTAGAAATCGACAATGAAATTATCGACGAGTTTGTCATCCAATTCCGACCTAAAAAGGGCAAAATAATCCATCCAAAGGCGTTAGAAGTCAACGGAAAGACAGAGGAGGAAATTAACAAATACCCTCCGACAGAGTTGTCTGTCTTAGGCTTCAAAAGAAAGCTCGAACAACATGTTAATAAATTCAATAAGGACGATAAGTTTATCCTTGCTGGCTATAATGTTGGGTTTGACGCCGGCTTTATTAGGAATACCTTTCTGGAAACAGGCGATAATTTCTATGGAAGTTATTTTTTTAGTTGCAATCTGGACGTCTATTCCGAAGTCGCAAAAATGATAGTGAGAACAGGCTTACGCCTTCCAAATTATAAGCTTGGGACAGTATGTGACGCATTTAAAATACCCATCAACACCCATGATGCAAAAAGTGATATAACTGCAACAAGAAACTTGTTTTATAAATTGCAAGAATGCCAAGAAAAGACGAAAAACACGTAATCTCGGAAATCAAGAAGGCTTTTAGCTTACTCGACTGCTGCCATATAAGAAAACGGACGCCATATGTAAAAGGCGATCCAGACCTAACGGGCTCATACCATGGCATGCGAATCGAGATCGAAGTGAAAACCATTGGCGGTGTTGTCTCAAAACTTCAAGAAAAGCGAGTAGAAAGGTGGCAAGAACTCGAATGTATTTCTGGAATAGCCTGGTCTGTTGAAGAGGCAGTTGATATCATTTGGCCTCATTTAACGTCACAGGACCAGAAAAAGCTTGCAAATTACAAACATGAAATAGTATAAGTATATTAAGAAATCTCTTTTCTTTCCTCTGAAGCCTCATCAGCGTGGCAGCCGCTGGTGGGGCTTCCCTCGTTTTATGGCAGGAGACAACATAGATGGGTAAATTAAAAAGCATCAATAGTAAAGTACCAGACCTAACGATTAATCTTTATTTTGTAGAATATGGATATCAAATAGACATTTTTGACCATGGGAAAAAGATAGGTACTCAATGTCAAGATTTTATGGACGAGCACCCTATACCAGAATTGAAAAACAGGGCTGTATCAGCCCTATTGCAGCATTTACAAAACATATGAGGAGAAAAGGCCCATGATAAATTGTCCGAAACATTATCAGGAAATATTCAAATGCTGTACTGATCGTTGTCCAAGGTATATGGACGACTGCGATGGCATTCCTAAAATGAAGATAGACAAGCGCACCACCAGGCATCCTGACTATCATGGCGAGAAAAATCCCAACGCCAAATTGAATGAGCGGCATGTGTGTAAAATAAGAACATCATATGAAAAGGGCTGGACACCTACTGAATTGGCTAAAGTCTTCGGTGTGTCAAAATCCAACATTTCAAATATAGTTGCTCGAAGGATATGGAAACATATCTAAATAAATCAGGGCCTTGAATGTGTTAAAAATATCACACTTAGTCCTTTAA
>DATKTE010000040.1:0-4652 GCA_035531295.1 Alphaproteobacteria bacterium | reverse complement strand
CTCCCCATGCCCATACCCTGGCAAATGAAAGACGGGTATAGAGCACTGTTCTGCAAACCGTTTCAAGACTGCAGGAATCAAAGAGGTTCCATCCTTTTCATCTCCTTTCACAAAATCGCCCATAAGAATGGCTTTAACGCCTTCAAAAATGCGGGCTTGTTGAAGATGCATAAGCATCCGGTCCACGCGATAACCCCGCTCATAAACTTCTTCAAGGAAAAGGATTTTACCCTTTGGGTTGATTTGCCAATCAGTGCCCAAGCTACATTCTACAAGACAAAGATTGCCACCCACGACCGTTCCCGAAAGGGATGTCATTGTTTTAGCTTTTTCATTAAAGGGATGGAGGGAAGGGGAGCTATAATTATGCAGTCCTTCCCTCATAATCTGCAAAGTTGATTCAATTGTTTGAGGACCAACCCTTGTCTTAGACATCTGTTGAGCCGATACGCCATGAAGAGAAGACCAACCCCAGATCTGATTTAAAAACACATGCAAGGCCGTGCCATCACTATATCCTATGAAGAGTTTTTCTTTCTCTGGTTTTTTCATTTGCAAGAGATCAGGCATGAGGCGGGTCAGCCCGTAGCCACCATAAAGCAGCCAGATAATATCAACTGTAGGGTCATTTAAGGCTTCTTGAAGGTGAGATAACCGGATTTCATCGCGATTGGCGCATAAAAGATCCTTTCCTAAAAGATTAGGGGGTGCAGTGACTTGCATTCCTAAGCTTTCGAAATAGGATTTTGTTTGTGCTAGATCCTCTTGTGGGCAAGGGTATGAGGGGGCGATCAGATAAATGTGTTTCATGGGCGCATTATACCAAATAACAATCGGGTATTGCAAAGTTTTAAAGGCTGGATTGCTTCGGACACCTTGTGTCCTCGCAATGACGATTCCCTCTAGCCGTCATTGCGAGGCTCTGGAAGAGCCGAAGCAATCCAGAATAATCTACTACCCTTCTCGCTCATTGCGTTTGCGGGCGAGTTTGCGCGCACGCCTGATGGCTTCGGCTCGCTCACGGGCTTTACGCTCGGAAGGTTTTTCATAATGTCGGCGCAGCTTCATTTCTCTAAAAATGCCTTCACGTTGCATTTTTTTCTTGAGTACTCGAAGCGCTTGGTCAACATTATTGTCACGGACAATAACTTGCATAAACCTCTAACACCTCCTTCCAAAATTGAGCTAAAGGTTGAACAAAGAAACGCGACTATAGTATACGTGACTCATTAAGAAAAGGGAAAAAATAATGGATGCACGAGATGAAATCAAAATTCAAATTTTAAAACGTGCACTCATCCATGTGCCATTTGATGGGTGGTCGCAAAACCTTTTAGAGCGGGCTGCAGTAGAGATAGGGGTTGATCCCTCCTATGGATGGCGCCTTTTCCCAAAGGGCCCTCTAGAAGCCGTTGTGTATTGGAGTGAGCTTTTGGATCAGGAGATGCTAGCTGCTCTTCCTTCTTCAGAAGGACTGCGTGTTAGAGAGAAAGTGGCTTTGGGGGTAAAAACGCGACTTAGTCTTTTGGCGCCTAATCGGGAGGCTGCACGAAAGACTGCAAAATATTTAGCTTTTCCTCCTCATCTGAGTCAATCGAGTCGCCTTTTGTATCAAACCGTTAATGAAATTTGGTATTACGCGGGGGATACATCGACTGACATTAATTTTTATACGAAACGGGGTCTTTTAGGGTGGGTTTATTCTTCTACATTTTTATATTGGCTTCGCGATCGATCAGATAATTATAAAGCGACATGGGACTTTCTAGATCATCGTATAAATGAAGTTCTTAATTTGCCCAAGGTTCCTCAAAAAATAGTACAAAGCCTTTTCTTTTGGAGACGCCATGGGTGAACGTCTTTCTCGAGATTTTTTCAACCGTTCCACGCTTGTGGTTGCCCAAGAGCTTCTGGGAAAAATCATGATTTATGGCAGGTTTGCTGGCGTCATCACGGAAACGGAGGCTTACATCGGCCAAGATGATCCAGCATGTCATGCAGCCCGTGGAAAAACATCGCGAAATGCTGTGATGTTTGGTCCTGCAGGGTATAGCTATGTGTACTTCATATATGGAATGCATCACTGTTTGAATTTTGTGACGGAAGAGGAAGGATTCCCTGCAGCGGTACTGATCCGAGGGCTGATGCTTATTGAGCCGTCACCCCTTCATCTCAACGGACCGGGAAAACTTTGTCGCCACTTAGGCATAACCCGCAATCATAATGCCATTGATCTCACAGAGCATGATACTTTTTACGTTAAAGGATCACCTTTTTCGCCAGCTTATGAAGCTACCTCCCGCATTGGTATTAGAAAGGGGCAAGAAAAACAGTGGCGATTTGTTGTGAAAGGAAAGAATAACTCTTACAAGGGCAATACATAGGAAGAGCAACGGCAAAACAAGAAAGGTGGCCTTCGGTTGGGTTTAAAAAATACACATATTTTCAAGGTCTTCCAATTCAATTTACTTTCTTAAAAAAGAAGGCTAGCAAAAGGGAAATTGAATTGCTATATGGGGGGTAGGTGAACTTTTTAAGAGGGTAAAGATCAAGTCAATGGCAGAAATGTTTTCAGTTCTCCCCAGACCTCTTAGTTCTGGATTTTTAGAAAAATGGCGTGACCCGGCAGTACGGGGAGCTCTTTTCAAGGTATGTTCTTGTCTCAGTTTTTCAGGCATTAATGGTTTCGTGCGTTACTTTGCAATATCTGCAAAAGAAACGGGTTTAACTCCTCTCCCCGCTACAGAATTAGCTTTCTTTGAAACATTATTCGGGCTTCTTTTTATCCTCCCGTGGATTTTCTCCACTGGAACATCTGCCTTTAAAACCAAGAACTCCTTTTCCCTTAATTTTCTTCGCGCAGCTGCTGCTTCCCTAGGCATAATTTTGTGGTTCATGGGCATGTCTAAAATGCCTATTGTCCAAAATGTGGCCTTTAAATACGCAGCCGCGCCTTTTATTACAGCTTTAGTAGCCAGAATCTTTCTTGGTGAAAAGTGCGGGTGGGCACGGGCTCTTGCGATTGGTACGGCGATTTCAGGGGCGCTTCTAATCACAGCGCATGAGCTCTTTGATGGTGCGTCTCATTGGACTGAAGTTAGTCTGCTTGCCCTCTTTCCTTTAGGAGCTACAGCCTGTTATGCGGCTTCTGCAGTTATCGCAAAGAAACTTCTTAAGAATGATACCCCTCAAACAGTCGTTCTCTATCTATTCCTTCTCTCTCTCCCCATTTTAGGTTGTGTGAGCATGTTTCAGTGGGTTACACCTCTTTATTGGCAATGGCCTTATCTAATCGTTATGGGGAGCCTTCTTGCCGCTGCGTATATTTTCTTGCAACATGCTTACGTTATTGCGGATATCACATATCTTGTCCCCATGAGTTTTACTCGTCTCATCGCAGGAGCTGCGATTGGCATGATCTTCTTTAGTGAATGGCCAACGCTTTGGACAGGGGTAGGGTCATTCTTTATTCTCTTAGCGACCATTAGCCTTTGTAAGCATGAGGTTCGGCACCTGAAGGTCGACAAAACTTTACCACTTCCCGCGGCGGCATGATTAGTCGTACTGCTAGCTTTTGGAATACGTCACCTCATTTTCGAGGTGCTTTTTGGAAAGTCTCTTTTTGTTTATGCTTCTCTGCCATTAACGGCATTGTTCGATATCTTTCTCAAGTTGCGGAATTCATAGGTCAAGCACCTCTTCCAGCCTATGAAGTCGCCTTTTTTCAGAGTTTGTTTGGTCTCATTTTTCTTATGCCCTGGGTATTTCAAAATGGTTCAGAATCCCTGAAAACTCGAAATCCTTTCTTGCAAACCTGTCGCATTTGTCTTTCGGCAATTGGAATTGTGTTATGCTATACAGCATTTGCTTATATGCCTCTTGCACAAGCTGTCGCGTTGATGTTTTTAGGCCCACTTATTACAGCTGTTGGGGCGCGTATTTTTCTTAAGGAAACCATTAGTGCAGAACGAAGGCTTGCTATTATCATTGGGTTTGTGGGGGGCATTGCTATTTCTCAAACAAGCTTTGATATGGGAACAGTTAGTTTAATTGCATTGCTTCCGGTGCTCGCGGCTACATGCTTTTCTGGGGCAACTCTTATGCTTCGTCGCCTTGCAAAAGAGGATTCCCCCCAGCTGAACGTAACCTATCTTCTTCTCTTTACGGCGCCTCTGCTTTTTATTCCGACCCTGTTGTTTGGTGCAATGCCAGAGCCATGGCAATGGCCATGGCTTCTTATGATTGGAGGCTTCGCAGCGAGTGCTCACCTCTGTTTGAGCAAAGCATATGCCACGACTGAGGTCAGCTATCTTATCCCTTATGGGTTTACAAAATGGTTTGCAAGCGCCCTAATTGGTGTGACAGCTTTTGGAGAGTTTCCTTCTTTTTGGACTTGTCTCGGCTCGTTAGTTTTGATGGCTACAATTATTTTTCTTAGCTTTGGGGAAGTACGACGCTCTTCTCGAGGCAGAATTGCTGCATAGCCGAAGGGCAGTGTAGCAGGGAACAGTGTCGCAGAATTCCAGAAATCAGAAGAAAAGAGTTGAAAAAAGCTTTTGACTTATCCGAAAGCGTTGTTCCGCTACACCGCTACACCGCTACACCGCTACACCGCTACACCGCTACACTGATTGCTGTTTGCGACACGCGCA
>DATKTE010000039.1:0-3110 GCA_035531295.1 Alphaproteobacteria bacterium | reverse complement strand
AAAATATGCAACAGATCAAAAGGTTCGTACTTTAAGCGAGGCGCTCAAGGGGGCGGATATCTTTTTAGGTCTTTCAGCCGGGGGAGTTTTAAAAGGGGAAGCGGTCGCAACAATGGCTGATAGGCCTATTATTTTGGCTCTTGCTAATCCCATTCCAGAAATTCTACCCGAAGAAGTTGAACGCGTGCGAACAGATGCCATAATCGCAACTGGGCGTTCGGACTACCCCAATCAAGTTAATAATGTTTTATGCTTTCCCTTCATTTTTCGAGGGGCGCTTGATGTAGGCGCGACCACTATTAATGAAGAGATGAAACTTGCCTGCGTTCATGCACTTGCAAATCTTACGCATAAAGAGGCATCAGATGTGGTCACATCCATTTATACTCATGAGGATCTAAGATTTGGGCCAAATTATATTATCCCAAAGCCTTTTGACCCTCGACTCGTGACTGAACTTCCCCCTGCGGTTGCAGAAGCTGCTATGAAAACCGGAGTTGCAACCCGTCCTCTCCAAGATATTGAAGCTTATAAACAAAGGCTTTCTGAATTTGTTTACCGATCAAGCTTTATTATGAAGCCGATTTTTAGCCGTGCTAAGGCCATGCCCCTTCGTCTTGTTTATTCAGAAGGTGAGGATGAAAGGGTTTTGCAGGCCACTCAGCGTGTTCTTGAGGATGGATTGGCCTACCCCATTCTCATAGGTCGGCGCGAAGTTGTGGAGGCCCGCATTAAGCGATTGAATCTGAGAATGAAAGTAGATCGGGATTTTAAACTCGTTGATCCGCAAAATGACTCTCGTTACCATAAATATTGGACTGAATATCATCGATTGATGGAACGCAAAGGGGTGTCTCCGGACCTTGCGAAAATTGTTCTCCGGACGAATGCATCTGTTATTGCGAGTCTTATGGTTAGATTTGATGAAGCAGATTGCGCTCTTTGTGGTCCCGTGGGACGTTATGGTCATCATCTTGAATCCATATTAGAGATCGTAGGGCTGCAACCTGGATTAGAGGTGGCCGCAGCCATGAGCATTATCGTTCTTGAAAAAGGTTCTTTTTTCTTTTGCGATCCCTATGTCAATTTAGACCCAACGACGTGTCAAATAGCCGAAATGGCTGTTATGGCTGCTGAGCAAGTTCGTAAATTTGGAATTGTCCCAAAACTTGCTCTTTTATCCCATTCTAATTTTGGGACTTACCACGATGATTCCGCTTTAAAAATGCGCCAAGTCTTTAAGAAGATTAAAAGTATTGCTCCAGAACTTGAAGTTGATGGAGAAATGCATGCGGATGCAGCACTTAATGAGATGATTCGTTTAAAAACTTTCCCTAATTCTATGCTTAAGGGACAGGCAAATCTTCTTATTATGCCAAATTTGGATACGGCAAATATTGCTTTTAACATGATTAAAATATTAGCTGATGGGCAACCCATAGGTCCTGTTTTATTAGGTCCAGCAAAGCCTATACATATTTTAACACCTTCGATGACGACACGGGGGATCTTTAATATGTCTGCTATTGCAGTCGTGGATGCCCAGAAGGCAAACCGGGTTGTTCCCGCTTTAGGTTAGAGAGATAATGGTTGATAAAGAACATCATCAGACTCAAGAACAGGAGGAGAATGAAACCCTCTATGGTGTTTCGCAAGATACGATTCGAGCTCTTGAGGAAGCATTGGAAGACGAAGATAATAAGCAAGTCAAACGATTGATTAAGCCTTTTCATGCAGCAGATATTGCTGTTGTTATTGAATATCTTTCTCCTCATTTGCGCCAAGTTCTTATTGAAATTTTGCTTCCCCATTTTGATCCTGATATCCTTACTCATCTCAACGAAACTGTGCGAGAAGAAGTTGTTGAGCAACTGGGAACACGAGAAATAGCCGAGGCAATAACAGGGCTTGATAGTGATGATGCCGTCCTTCTTATTGAAGATTTAGGGAAAGCTCAACAGAAGGAAGTTCTTGAATCCATTCCAGTGGGGGAACGCGCTATTCTGGAAGAGGTGCTAACCTTTCCTGAGTATAGTGCTGCTCGTTTGATGCAACGGGAAATTGTCTGCGTGCCCAGTTTCTGGACCGTCGCTGAAACTATGCATTATATGACAAAAGAAAAGAATCTCCCTGATAAATTTTATGATATTTTTGTGGTTGATCCTAAGCATTCTCCTGTTGGAGGCGTGCCCTTAAGCTTATTATTAAGGCAACCCGGATCCACAAAAATCACAGATATTATGATGGTGGATATCAAGCGGATTCCTGCTCTTATGGATCAAGAGGAAATTGCTCTCCTTTTTAGAAAATATGGCCTTGTTTCTGCCCCTGTTGTAGATGAAGCAGGCCGTATTGTGGGGATGATTACCGTTGATGACGTTGTCGATGTGATTGAGGAAGAGGCGGAGGAAGATATCATGCTTCTTGCTCGTGTGACAGAATCTGACTTTTATGAGCCACTCTTAAGCACGTCGTATTCACGCATTCCTTGGCTTATCGTTTCCCTTTTTAGCACACTACTGGCTGCAACTGTGATTTCTCAGTTTCAATACACTATTGAAAAAATGGTGGCGCTCGCGGTGTTGATGCCTATTAATGCGGCGATGAGTGGCAATGCCGGGATGCAAGTGGTGACCGTCACTGTACGAGCCATTGCAACACGAGAACTCGGGGGTGCCAACATGAGTCGGGCGATCTGGAAAGAGATTCTTGTGGGGCTGATCAATGGCGTTGTGTTCGGCGCACTCGTTGGATCCATTGCTGCTTTTTGGTTCTCCGATCCTGCCTTAGGAATCGTTCTAGGGGGCGCTTTAATCTTTAATATGATTTGGGCTGCAGGGTGGGGCGTAACTTTACCTATTTTAATCGATAAAATGGGGATGGATCCTGCCATTAGCGCCGGTCCATTTTTAACAACGACAACAGATTTGTTAGGGTTTGCCATCTTTTTAGGGTCAGCTCGAGTTTTTCTCGTATAAAAAACCCGAGTTCGGTGTAGTAGACGCACTTCTAATCAGCCCGGTTTGTCATCCTCGCGAAGGCGAGGATCCAGGAAATCATTTGAAACAGAACGATTTTTCCGATCTATGTGTTATAGTGTATTTCTACCA
>DATKTE010000038.1:0-6478 GCA_035531295.1 Alphaproteobacteria bacterium | reverse complement strand
TTTTATATTCAATCCTAATCGGCATACTGGCGGTAATTTATGTTAGCGTCACAGGCGGTATTGCTGCTGGGGCTTATTTTCTTACGGAGAGCATTGCTTTAACAGCGATTTTAGGTGTCCTCTTTGGTATTTATGGCTTCTATTTGTTAATCCGAATTGGTTTAACCTATCTCCTGATTTCGATTGATCAAGAAAATCCTTTAAGAGTTGGTTGGCGCCTATTAAAAGGGAATGTCTTACGCCTGCTTGGTCTTCTCCTTTTAATTTCGCTTGTGATCCTTTTGGTTTTTATTGCAGGAAGTATTGTCCTCGGTATTTTCGGATGGATCCTTTCCTTGATGAGTACTTGGTTAATAGCAATTCCCCTCATCCTCTTTTTCTTGTTTGGTCTTGCAATGTGGCTTCTGATTTGGGCAGTCACCTCAAAAGCTTTCGCCCTGGTGTATAAGACCTTTACGTCAGGTAAGGCTTTCTAAAGTCGTCATCCAGGAGAACCCCTATGCGAACTCAAGAGCATAAGGGGTTCTTAATATTCGGGATAACACCTTGATATTAATGATCTATTGAAATTTACACCACATCATTCTATCCCCTCCTCCTCCAATGCCCTGTAATTCACTTTCCCAGAGCCCAAGAGGGGCAAAGCGGCAAGGATACGAATATGTCTAGGCAAAGAAAGTTCGGATAACCCTTGGGCTTTCCAGAAGGAAATAAGCTCGGACCTTTCAGCTGCAGTATAATTTGTGAAAAGAACCAGTTGTTCCCCCTTTTTAGGATCAGAACGGGCAATGACTCCATGAATATATCCTGGCCAAAGGCGCGAAAGGGCTTCTTCCACTGCCGCAAGAGAAATCGTCTCTCCTCCCACTTTGGCAAAACGCTTAGCCCGCCCCAAAAGACGCACATACCCTTGCTCATCAATATCGACGATATCCCCTGTATCATACCATCCCTTAGAAGGGGAGGTGAGCTTTCCAGGAGACGAGTCTAAAAGATATCCTTCCATTATATTAGGGCCTTTTACCCAGAGTCTTCCCCCTTCCGAAATGTCTTCAACGGATTTGAGACGGTGTGAAATCCCCGGCAAAAAACGCCCCACTGTCCCTGCCTTATAATGCATGGCTGTATTAACGCACAAAACCGGACCTGTTTCTGTTGTTCCGTATCCTTCAAAGAGGCGAAGACCAAATTTGTCAAACCACAAGCGCTGTGTTTCTTCTCTAAGCTTTTCAGCACCTGCAAAAATATAGCGAAGGGAATGGAAATCATACACATGCGCAACCCGCCCATAGCCGTTTAAGAACGTATCCGTTCCAAAGAGGATCGTTGCGCCCATATCATAGATAAGCTCAGCCACAACCCTGTAGTGCAGAGGAGAAATATAATGAAACGTCTTGATCCCAGAAAGGAGAGGAAGAAGCATCCCTGCGGTCAAGCCAAAGCCATGGAAAATGGGAAGAATATTTAAAACCCTATCCTTTTCATTGAAATCAACGACGGAGGCGAGTTGAGCGTAATTGGCTTGAAGGTTAAGGTGACTGAGAACGACACCCTTTGGTGTGCCTTCAGAACCCGAGGTAAACAAGATCACAGCCCGATCAGAAGAATTTTGAGCACATTTATAAGCTTTTTCTGGGAATAACATTCCATAAAGACCTCGTAGCTTGTCTTTTAAACGAACTCTTTTTTTCTCATCTTCTAGAAAATGAACATGAATATTATGGCTTTTTAAAAGCTCGACAGTCTCTAGCAGATGGATTTTTTCAATAAATTGACGTGAGGTGAAGACAGAGGTGATATTTGCCAACTGACACGCTGTTAAAAGAGCTGCTGATCCACTCGTATAATTCAAAAGCGCTGGAACACGTCCTGTCGCTTGAAGGGCCCAGAAACTCACAACAAGACCATGCGTATTCGGGAGCATGAGTCCAACCGCATCCCCTAAATTCGTTCGACGCCCCATCTGGTGCGCGAAAGTAAAAACCTTTAATAAAAGGCCGGCATAAGTCAATGTCTTACGACTTATATCTTCTAAAATAGGGGTTGAGGCCCCATAGAGCTTTCGGCTTTTGAGCAAGGCCTGAAAAAGCGTTTTTTCAAGAGGAGTTGTGACAAACATCATGTTGGCCATCACATCATAAAGCTTTTCGCTTAAAGCTCTACGCCTGGCCCTTCCAACAATTGAAGGGTCAAGCTTAAAGGTCTGCGAAGGGAGAAAGGTGAGCCTTATTTTGGGAAAAAGTTTTCGCGGGGCTTCCCTTTTTAGATGGGAGAAAAAGGTGTATTGAGCCCCTTCAATCCGAATGGGGAGAAGAGATGCATTCGCTTTTTCTGCAACCATTCCAGGGCCTTCATAAATTTTCATCAACCCACCTGTAAGGGTAAGCCGCCCTTCAGGAAAGATGATCACTTTATGCCCCTTTTTGGCTTCTTCGATGACATCGCGCAGAGCATAGGGATAGAGAGGGTCAACGGGAAAGACTTTAGCCAAAACAAGGAAAGGTTTGATCCACCATTTTTGAGCTGTAAAAAGATTAATCGCAAAAAGAGGTTTTTCAGGCAAAACCGCGGCGATCAAAAGCGCATCCAGGTAAGATGTATGATTAGCAATGAGAATAACCTTTTCCCCCGCATTCTTATAATTTTCAAGACCCCGCACTTCCAGGCGAAACACAAGCCGAAGAAACCAATAAAGAAAATCCCTAAGCACAGGATCGGGGAGAATTCTAATAACGTAAATAACCACAACGATCTGGCCCAAAGAAGTTAAGAAAATAAGTGTTGGAATCGATACATTTAGGCTTAAAAGGCAAAAGGAAGCAAAGCTTGCAAAAACCATAAATCCTGCATTGATAATATTATTAAAAGCAATGACTTGAGAGCGCTTGCCAGGAGGCACATGGGTTTGAATAAATGCGTAAAGAGGCACAATGAAAAGACCTCCCACAAATGAAAGCGCAAAGATATCCGCAGTCAATCGAAGCCCTTGAAAAGAGAATAGGAAAGAAATGAGAGAGGTTGTGGTTGCCGCAAGAGGCGCTCCAAAGCTCGAAATATCATAGAGAAGCGGCACCATAAGCAGAGCAAACAAGGGGACGTGTTTTGTTGTAATTTCAGTCTTAAACAACCAATTACAGAAAATAGACCCCATCCCGATCCCAAGAGTAAAGAGAAGAAGGAGAAAAATAAAAACACTTTCTTCAACCTTGATAACATCTTTGGCGAAAGGGGGAAGTTCAGCTAAAAGAATTGATCCAACAAACCAAAACCAAGAAATACCAATGATAGCCTTATAGACACGCTCTTCCTTTCGAGCATAGCGGAAAAGTCGCTTAACCTCAGCAACCCAGGACGTGCGGATTTTAAGGTGGGGTGCCCTCCCTGGAATGGCAGGAATCAGCCAACCAAAAATAAGGCCCAAAATGGCAATTGAGATCAATTGAAAACTTAAAAAAACGGGGGAAATTTGCAGATGAATCATCACAGCCCCAAAAAGGGTCCCCAGCATAATCGCAAGAAAGGTTCCTGCTTCTATGTAACCATTACCGCTCAAAATTTTCTCTTGAGGAAGAATATCAGGTAAAATCCCGTATTTGACGGGACTAAAAAAGGCGGAATGCGTCCCCATAAAGAAAAGAGTTGCTAGAAGCAAATAGGGGTTTTTAGAAATAAATCCATAAGCACTCACACTGACAATAAGCACTTCAGAAATCTTAACCCATCTTATAATCATGGATTTGTCGTATCGATCGGCCAGTTGTCCCGCAAGAGGTGAAAATAAAAATGCGGGCAGCATAAAGAGCCCAAAGGCCGCTGAAACAAAAAGAGAGATAGCTGTTTCTGAAGTTGCGACCAAATGATAAGTAATCAGGGTGACAAAAGCTGTCCGAAAGAAATTGTCATTAAAAGCCCCAAAAAATTGCGTTCCAAAAAGAGCCCAGAATGGTTTGTTTTCTATGCGTATCTTATCAACCCCTTCTTAAAATTTTTTGCATTTTAAAACTATCTTCTGAAATGGAAAAGGAAAAAAGGATAAGGGCTGGTCAGTCAATTCGACAAAAAAGGGGCACCATTTTTATGGTACCCCTTCCTAACCCTAGAGCGGCTATTTGTTTTCTAGTTGCTTCGTTGTTCTGTTAAATCCTTTTTTGTATGTATGCTGAACCTTAGGAGCTGGCTTCGCTGCTACTGGAGCTAACTTTACTATTGGAACAGCAACTTTAGGAGCGACCAGCGGCTGAGTAGCAGTTGCTGGAGCTGGTGCTGGAGTCAGAGCTGGAGCTGGAACTCGTCGCTGCACTTGCCCTGATGAGTTCGAGCGCACAGGTAACGGTGGTAAAGCATACATCCGTTTCTCTTGGGAGGAAGCTGCCTCTTTTTTCGCCCCTCGTTCGAATTGTCTTTGAAGATCACGTGCAACCTCTTCATCGCTAACGACAGCCCGCTTCTCTTTTTCTCTCTCTTTTTCCTTCTCTCGTCGGCCTTCAAAGCTTGGGAGCTTTTTTGGATCCTTTTCACGTCTCACCTGCTTTTCAGATCCTTGCCGCTCAGCAGATCTACTAAATCTTTCTGTTTCCAATCGAATGTCTTCAACTAGTTTCCGAGCTGTTTCTTCTTTCCTTCGTTCTGCAGCGCGCCTTTCTTTTTGTCTTATTTCTAACTTTTTTATTTCTTCTGCTAGCTGCTTTTCTTTTCTTGCTTTCTCTAATTTTTTAGCTTCTCGCTGAGCGGCTGCGGCTTCTTTTGCCTTTTTCTCGTTTTCCTCAGCTAGTCGTTGAGCGGCTGCTTCTTTCTCTTTTCTTTCTTTTTCTTCTTGGGCAGCTTTGGCTTGCTTTTCTTCCTCAAGCTTCAGCCTTGCTTCTTCAGCTTCCTTTTCTTTAGCAAGCCTTACTTTCTCTTCTTCAGCTTCCTTTTCCTCAACTAGTCGTTGAGCTGCGGCTGCCACTCCTTTTTCTTCTACTAGTGCATCTTCCTTAGGTTCGGTTTTTGCTGTTCCGTCCACTGTTTCTTCTGCCTCAGAGTTAACTTGGTTTTTTGATCCTGCTACTGAAGTTGGATTTTCTTTTGCTTCTGCACGTTTCTTCTTCCTGCTCGCATTTTTGCTAAGTTTTTGTTCTTCCATCGCATAAGATGCAGAAGGACAAGCGATGAAGCATGCTTCAAAAGCTAAAAAAGATGTTGTCAATAAAAGGAAATATTTATTCATATTACGCTCCCGTTAAAAAAATTAAAAACATAAGGTAAAGTAGTCTTATTCTAAATTATCTACTCACTCAAAAGGACATTAGACAGCAGCTAAGGAGTTTTCAAGTACAAAATTAGAAAAATTTGATTAAAATTTTACTAATAACTTGCATAATAAAAAACGTTTTCATAATGTCCATTTTATACAATTCAAATTACTTATTAATTATAAGGAACAGATATAATAAATTGCTATAAAGAGATAGCTTCAGTAAGTTTAGCCTGTTTCCATTGCGGAAACGCTAGGGGAAATTTACGCATCATGACGAACTTTTAAGAGAGCCGAAGTAATCCTTTGGGTTATAAGTTTAGAAGAAATAAAATGAATTGATATTACAGGTATATCTTGTAAAGATGTTTCACACGACACAATTATTTGAGCAACTTTTAGTTGAATACTCTCGCGCCGGATCAAGGCTTGCCATTATACGCTATTACAAGAAAAGGGGACCATTTCCATGATCCCCTTTTCCAACCGTAGAACAGCTATTTGTTCTCTAGTGGCTTATTTATTTCTTTGATATCCTTGCTTGAACGTACGTTGAACTCTAGGACCTGGCTTCACCGCCGCTGAAGCTGGCTTCACAGGGGGCGTGAAATTAGCTAAAGCCCCTATTTGTGTTTGCAGAAGCAAGTCTCCAAGTAAGTCCAAGTCTTCAAATTCTTCAATCTTTAAACCTTCTGGCACTACATCGTTGAGTTCATTATATAATATATGAAGATTTTTGGCAGTATCCTCGTCATCTTCCTCATCAGAACCCTTGTTTAAATCAGAGGCTGAGGCTGACTTTTCATCAGGGAAACCTTCCTCATTCTTCGGTTGTACAGTCCCCTCACGAAGCTCATAGTTTGGTTCCTCGTCAGTCCCACCGGTTCGCACCCAGATATAACCTGGAGTCAAAGAGGTATCTGCCCCTTGCTGTTCTTCCCAAGCAGAAGAATCATCATCCCAGGATGAATATTGAGTTGCCCCTGCATTCCCACCGGGCGCAATCCAGCCCGATGACTGCTGACGACTATTCACTGGACGTTGATTCTGCTCTTCTTCCATTGCATAAGACGCAGAAGAACCAGCGATGAGGAATGCCCCAAAAGCCATAAATGACACTGTTAATAAAAGAGAGTTTTTCATATTAACCACCTACTAAAATAATGTTAAAGCACAAGATAGACTTTACCATAAATATCTATCACGTTTACACGTAATTACAATATAGTAACTCGCAAAGCTATT
>DATKTE010000037.1:0-7790 GCA_035531295.1 Alphaproteobacteria bacterium | reverse complement strand
GCTTTACATTGGTATCACAAATAATTTAATCCGACGTGTTTATGAACACAAAAATGAATTCACAGATGGATTTACGAGAAAATATAAAATCAAGATGCTTGTTCATTTTGAAACCTATGACTATGTCTACAATGCTCTTCAAAGAGAAAAAACCTTAAAGCACTGGAAAAGGGATTGGAAAATACGTCTCATAGAAGAACTGAATCCACAATGGAGAGATTTATGGGAAACTGTTTGTTCATAGATAGATCCTCGGCCAAGAAATTGCTAATGTTTTCCTTTGGAAAACAAAGCATTTCTTGCCAAGGATGACACCGTGTATGTGGTTAATTTAGATGCGTCTACCCCGACAAACCTAACAACTTGGACTTTTGTCAGGTCCTTTTGGGGAGCATTTTCCAAAAGGAGTACTCGGGGCCACCTCATGAAAATCTGTGGGGAAATTAAGCTCTTTTACCTCTCCTCTTGTGGGTGAGGTCATTCATCCCCCCTCAAAAATCAACTCTGTCCTTAAGAAAGGATTAAAAATTTTCGTAAGATGGATCTGCAAAAATACTTTACTCAACCCTCATTTTATGGCAGACTAATCTTATGTATAAAACTTTAACGACTCTTTCCCACCTCACCACAAAGACTACCGGCTCCCGCCGGTAAATATTCCCACTCACCCCTCATTTCGTATTTTTTATTCATCCTTTTAGAAAGGTTCCTCGTCATGTTTAGGAAAATGCCGTTTATTCTTTTGACGGAAATCATCGTCATTATGTTACTCGAACCGCTTATGCCCTTGGAGCTTAAATCCATGATTTATGGCATAAGTTTAATCATTAAATCCCTTATTATCTTCCTGTTGCCCTTCCTTATTTTTGGTCTTCTCTTTAAGGTTGCAACCAACCTTGCGCATAAAGCGACTAAGATCATTGCGTTAGTTTTGGCAAGCGTATGCCTCTCTAACTTTATTTCAACCTTTATAAGCTATTTTGTCGGGTCTCTGGTTTATCATATTGATTTATCCTTGATAGTCCCCAAAGATTTGACGAAACTTGAACCTGCATGGACCTTTTTACTCCCCAAAATCATTGCAAATGATAAGGCCATGTTTTTAGGACTGGTCTTAGGGGTTATCGTTTCTCTCCTGAAACCCGATTTAGCTGCAAAAACATCGCAGCGACTAGAAAAAATTGTAGGGAAAATTCTTTCTTCCTTTGCAACCTTGATCCCTTTGTTTGTTGCGGGCTTTGTTGTCAAACTGCAGCACGAAGGCATCCTTATAAGAATTGTTCAAGATTATGCTTTAATCTTTGCTGTTGTTGCCTTGGCACAATTCACCTATATCATATTTCTCTATTTCGCTATCAATCAGTTCAACATTAAAAAATCTCTAAAGTGCGTACAAAATATGCTCCCAGCGGCTCTTGCTGGATTCAGCACCATGTCAAGCGTTGCTGCGATGCCCCTGACCATTTTGGCAACAGAGAAGCACTCAGACGATCCTGATCTGGCGCGCTCTATCATTCCTGCAACCGTGAACATCCACCTTATCGGTGATTGTTTTGCCATCCCTATCTTTGCTTTTGCCGTACTGAAAAATTTTGGAGTCGAAGATCCAACTTTCTTTAGTTATCTTACCTTTGCCTTTTATTTTGTACTTGCCAAATTTTCCGTCTCAGCAATTCCTGGGGGAGGCATTCTTGTAATGCTTCCAATTCTCGAGTCACATTTAGGCTTTAATGCCGAGATGCTGTCTCTTATTACAGCGCTCTACATTCTTTTTGACCCCGTCATCACAAGCGCTAATGTGCTTGGCAATGGAAGCTTCTCAATAATAATTTGTAAATTAAATTCTTTATTGAGAATAAATAAAATAAAATCCATGAACATTTAACTATATACATCAATAAATATTCGAGGGTGGGAATTGTGAGGCGGACTCACTCACCCTCTTTTTTTCAGGATCATAAAATAAAGGATTGGAAATCTTAAATTTTATATATATATATTTACCCGCTTGTAACATACAATTTGGTAGTTTATCTTGAACGAAACGTTAGATAGTTTTTTAGGCGGTAGGATTAAACTCATTCAACCGTCTGATGGGTATCGTGCTGGTATTGATCCCATTTTTTTAGCAGCGTCACTTCATCCCAAACCCTATGAGAAAATTCTAGATGTTGGTGCCGGGGTTGGTACGGCCTCTATTGCCCTTGCCGTTAGGTGCCCCCACACAAAGGTGACTGGCCTTGAAGTTCAATCTAGCCTTGTCCAGCTTGCGCTTACCAATATCAAGGTCAATCAGGCGGAAGAACATGTTGAAATGATTAATGGGGACATCCTTTCTCCCCCCCCATCTATCAAACTTCATTCCTTTGATCATATTATGACCAATCCACCCTATTATGAAAATAACCGTACTCAGTCTTCTCCTGATCCAGGAAAGGCCCAAGCAAACACAGAAACCGTTGATTTGGGAAAATGGATCAAAGCGTGCCTTAAAATGCTTAAACCCAGAGGGGTTTTTACGATGATTCACCGGGCTGAGCGTTTATCAGAAATTTTGCCCTATTTGAGAAATCATGTGGGCGATCTCGTCATTTTTCCCCTTTGGCCTGGCGCGAATAAACCAGCCCGACGTACGCTTATCCAAGGTCGAAAAAACATGCGTGGAGAAACACGTCTTGCTCAGGGGTTAACACTTCATGGCGGTGCGGAAAAATATACCCCCGAAGCGGAAGCGATTCTGCGTCATGCACAAGGACTGGTTCTTTAGCTTCCTAAAGGAATCGGTGTGAAATAAGGCTTAATTTAACGAATCGCACCATATTGCACCATAATATTCATATTTACCTAGTGCAATAAGGTGCGATATGGTATTCTCATGATGAGACTCTTGAAATTAAGGCCATGGATATGTTGTCATTTTCTCCATCATCTAAATTGGAAAAAGCACTCAAGTCACTTCAGGTTGATATCGTTCTTTTAGCACAAGAACTCTCAACAATGGATGAAGCCGAGAAATCCTGGTTAAGTAAGTCTGTTTTGATTAGTACGATAGGGGCGTCAACACGTATTGAAAATGCAGCTCTGACGGACGCTGAAATTGAATGGGTTGACACAACCTTAACTCAAGATGGAAAAACGACAGCGTACCAGTCTAAACGAACTTTTATCCTTAATAAACTGTCGAAGGATCGTGAACGAAGTATTGAAGAAGTTGTTGGATGTCGTGAAGTTCTAAACCTCCTTTACATTCAAACAAATGACTTCTTTCCCCTCACAGAAAGTACAATTCGAGGGATGCACAAAATACTTCTTAGCTACTATCCTAAGGCCTCCCCCTATGCAGGACGTTATAAACCAAATCCCAATCTTGTTGTTTCAGTGAATCATGATTCTGGCGAACGTCGTACTGTTCTTGAACCAACACCACCAGGTCCTCTCACCGAAGCCGCCATGCGAGACCTCATCACCTGGTATAACAGTGTCATAGAAGAGTATCCATGGACGATTTTGGTTGCAACCGAATTTGTCTTCCGTTTTCTTGCGATTCACCCATTTCAAGATGGAAACGGTCGTATTGGTCGTGCGCTGTTTTTACTTGCTTTAATGCAAGGAGATGATCCTGCTCTGAAACAAGTTGTCCACTTTATATCCATAGACCGCCAGATTGAACGCAATCGTCCCCTTTATTATTCCGCTCTACAAAATGTGTCAGGGGGGCACTATCGTGTCAACCCAGAAGACTATAATCTTGAGCCACTGGCTTGGTTCTTCCTTAAAATGATCCAAAACGCGCTTGACGATGTGACAATGCTTCGTCAACGTTATACAGCAATGATAAGATTATCAGAAGGTGCCAATAAAGTTTTAGCTTGCTTTAAATCTTCTCCTGAAAAGCGTCTCAGCGTTTCTGAGCTCGTTCAGGAGACTGGGCTTGTTCGTCGGAGCGTGCAAAATGCTCTTGTCAATTTGGTAAAGGCAGGATTTTTGCAACGTCTTGGCATTGGACCTTCTAGTCGGTACCAATTGATTTTTTAAGGACAAAGAAAAACATTTTTCAGGGAGAAAAATATGTCATCTACTACCCACAAAACGAATCACCTTGCTCTTGAAACCAGCCCTTATCTCCTACAGCATGCGACAAATCCTGTTGATTGGTATCCTTGGGGGGAAGAGGCATTTAAAAAAGCTCGACAGGAAAATAAACCTATTCTCCTCTCTATTGGATATGCAGCGTGCCATTGGTGTCATGTTATGGCCCATGAATCTTTTGAAGATGAGAAAACTGCCCATGTTATGAATCAATTGTTCGTTAACATTAAAGTGGATCGTGAAGAACGTCCTGACCTGGATAAGATTTATCAAACGGCACACGCCTTATTAACCAAACGAGGGGGAGGATGGCCGCTTACAATTTTTCTAGCACCTGATGATCTGACCCCCTTTTTCAGTGGAACCTATTTCCCCCCAGAAGCACGATACCAATTGCCATCATTTAAAGATGTTTTGCGGGCTATTTCCGATTCTTATCAAAATCGATTGACAGAAATAAAACAACAAAACGATCAATTGCTCAAAATACTACAATACAAGCCCGATAAACCTACAGATATTCAAATTACCTCTCAACCGTTAGAGCTCGCCGTACAATCATTGAAACGCAATTACGACCGGACCAACGGTGGCTTTGGCGGAGCTCCAAAATTCCCCAGCCCCTCCCCGCTCGAATTTTTATTGCAAAATAAATCTGACATGACGCGCATGACATTGCAACATATGGCAATGGGTGGGATTTATGATCAACTGGAAGGAGGATTTTATCGGTATACGGTTGATGCTAAATGGGAAATCCCTCATTTTGAAAAAATGCTCTATGACAATGGCCAACTTCTCTTTTTATATGCTGAAGCAGCCAAACAATTCGATCATCCTTTTTTTGCAGAGATCGCCCATGAAACGGCCACATGGGCCATCAACAAACTACAATCCCCAGAAGGTGGGTATTATTCAAGCTTTGATGCGGATTCCGAAGGACATGAAGGCAAATTCTACGTTTGGAATAAACGGGATATTGAAGCTCTCCTTACAAAAGGCGAATTTGACGTCGTTCGTCGTTATTTCGGGCTTGATCAGCCCCCTAATTTTGAAGGTGAATGGCATTTACACAATGTAGAGTCTTTGGAATCCGTTGCTAAACATTTAAATATCGAACGAGTAGAAGCCAAAAAGCGATTGAATTCGGCAAAAGAAAAGTTACTTGCCATTCGCAATAAACGAATACCTCCCCAATGTGACACCAAAATTCTGACGGGTTGGAATAGTCTCATGATCAAAGGAATGCTAACGACAGGAGAAATCTTAAAAGAACCCAAATTTATTGAATCCGCCCAAAAGACCCTATCTTTTATCCAGAAAAGCCTTTGGGTTAAGGGTCGGTTGCTCGCAAGTTATAAGGATGGGAAAGCCCATCTTCCAGCATACTTAGATGATTATGTCTTCCTTCTGGATGCTTTAGTGACGGAACTCCAAATCTCATGGAATACGGATCACCTCTTATTTGCGATAGAGCTCGCAGATATCGTGCTAAATCATTTTTCCGATAAAAAGATGGGTGGTTTCTTTTTCACAGCCGATGATCATGAAAAATTACTCTTTCGCCCAAAGCCCATGACCGATGAAGCTGTTCCCTCAGGCAACGGTGTGGCTGTGCGTATCCTCCTTACCCTGGGTCACTTACTCGGCGAATCCCGCTATATAGAGGCAGCAGAAAAAACAATTGAAAACGTTTGGCCTGATCTCATGGAATTCCCAGCAGACCATTGTGCTCTCTTGTTGGGACTAAAAGATTATCTGAATCCTCCGCAAATCATTATCATTCGAGGTCCAGAGCAAGACATCAAAGTCTGGAAGGACGAGTGTAAATCAATTGGTAACTATGTATTTGCAATCCCTGATGATGCAAAAAAACTTCCGGAAGCATTGGCTTTAAAAAAGCCTCAAGGAAAAACGAGTGCCTATATCTGTCAGGGAACACAATGCTCAGCTGTGATTGAGGATATTGATGAATTGAAAAAAGAGTTGGGTGTTGCCCCCTCAGAATGAGGTCTTTTTTATATTTTTATTGACAATAATTTCAATAAATGCTTTTTTTTATTATATATTTGTAATTTTAGTGAAGTGTGGTGGTAATGAAAAATAAAATTAGTTTAATCGCGCTCATGAGCGTGATGCTATCCTTGTCTCAGCCGGCTTGGTCTATGGAAGACAACAAAAGAAAGCGCGATGAAGATGAAAAGTCGGGGATCACTCCTGCAACGAGCGGTCGTCGATCAAAACAACCAAAAATCGAAAATAAAGAGGAAGAGCCAAAGAATTCTTCTTTAACTTTCACAGATTTATTTCCAGAACTTCGTGAGTATATATTTTCTTTTCTTGCTGCTTCAAAACGCGATGGTGTAGCCCCTGAACTATTGGCGCTTTCATCAGTAAGTCATCAGATTCGCGACGAAGTCACATATCCTCCTTTCTTAAGGTCCTGTTTGAGGGTAGCTGCCCCTCACATTTGGGCAGGAGAAGACAAGGATTGGAATCAGCCACTTTTCCTTTTCCATATATTAAAAAAGAATTACCTTGATACTTATGTTAAGGATTTCGGAGATGGGTGCCGTCTTTTCAAAAGCCCACTAGCAGAGTCAAAAAGCCCACTGTTAGCCTATCGCCTAGCCTTGACAGATGACAGTGATGACTTTTCGGATGACGATAAAAAACTCAAAGAAAAAAAAGTGTCCGAAGCAATAAACTCGTTGCTTTCTGAAATTTCGCCCGAAGATAAATTTGAAAATGGCTTTCCTGACTCTAAGAAAGACGCTTCTTTTCTTTTACTGTATTTTATGAATCCCAATAAAGATCAACGGGTGGAGAACAGACTTCAGGACGCAAAAGCTGCTGTCTTAGAAGATCGTGAAGAAAAAGAGACCGTCCCCCATCATTTGTTAAGAATCATGTCTGTTAGAGATAGATCCCTTTCCAGGGAGGACAAAATGAAATTTTTTAAAGAGCTTGTTAAACGGAACGATATCGTTGGGGAATTTAATTTTTGCATGGCTTTACTATGGGATGGAGTAATTACTGACTCATACAAAAAAACTTTACAGCTATTAGGAGAAATTGCTGAACGAGGACTTGCAGAGGCTCAAAATGATCATGGCTTAAATTGCTTAGGCGAGAAAAGGGTCACTTACCTCGAAAAAGCCGCCCAACAAGGATTACCAGAAGCACACGAAAATCTTGGACAATATTACGCGCACCTCGATACTCCAGATTACTTTAAGGCCGTCCACTGGTGGAAAAAAGCAGCTCAACAGGATTGCGGTGCTGTTGTCACATACAATCTTGCGTTAGCCTATGAAGAAGGTAAGGGCGTGACCCAGGATATAGCTCAGGCAAGCTTTTGGTATCAATATTCTCTTGGAGCTGAAGCTATTTTTGAACCGTATAATGCGCTGGCCATACTTTATGAAACAGGAAGGGGAGTCTCTCAAGACCTGGATAAGGCCCGCAAATTATATGAAAAAGGAGTTGATTTAGGTGATGATTATGCTGAAGAAAATTTAAAGACGATAGGGCAAAACGCTCCTCGACTTAAACATGATTTTCTGACTGATCCTTTACAAATCAGCATCCCCATTCTAACCTCTGAAGTCTACGGAAATTTAGGTAATTTTTTTCCCTAGACTAGGAGAAGGTTCTCTCCACATCCTTTCCTTTAGACAAGAACGTGTTCTAAAGGAACG
>DATKTE010000036.1:0-3119 GCA_035531295.1 Alphaproteobacteria bacterium | reverse complement strand
TATCACTAATTAGCAGGAACTTTTGCATTTGCAGGTCAATGAAATTCTCTTAGATACTTTTGTAATTTTCATTAAAATCCTCCTTTCATAGAAAAAACCGGACTTTTTATCTGCTCCTATGAACACTGATTAATAATTATATATAATTTATAAATAAATTGCCAAATAGCGCCTTATTATTCTAATTGGCGAAGCTGGTTTATTTTTATGGCAATTCTATCGTTATAAACTTTGCGAGGCCATATATTAAAATGATTCCAGGAGGATATTGCAGGTACGAAGAAAAATGAGGGAAAGAAAGTTAATCGAAGATGATTAAAATACAATATCTCCTACGCAATAGAAACATTATTCTGATTTTGTCCTTGGCTACCGGGTTGATTTGGGGCAAAGGTGCTCAGTGGACTGAAACGACAACCCTTCCTGCTCTTGCTATCGTGATGACTCTTTCTGTCATGGGCATTACAGGCAAAACATTTCGCTCCTTGAGAACTTTAATTGCTCCGAGTCTAGTAGGCATTTTTATGAATTATGTAGTACTCGGAGGAGTTATACTCGGACTCAGCAAACTTTTTATCCATGATGAAGCATTACGGAGCGGCTTTGTGATACTTGCTGCTGTTCCACCAGCTGTTGCAGTTATCCCGTTTACTCTTTTCTTGAAAGGAGACACCAATTTTTCTCTTATTGGAACCCTTGGGGCATATTTGGGAGCTTTAATTATTACTCCGCTCATGGCCTTTGTATTTCTTGGAGCAAGTTTTGTAGATCCGTTAAAACTGATAACTATTATTGTTGAGCTGATACTCGTTCCGATTCTTTTTTCACGTATCCTTATTTTGACTGGGATAGCCCGTTTGATAGAACCGATCAAGGGAGATCTTACAAATTGGAGTTTCTTTCTGGTGAGTTATACAATAGTTGGCTTAAACCAACAAGTGTTCTTAACTCAGACGCTATCTCTGCTTCCGGTCGCCATGATTTCTATTGTGAGTACTTTTTTATTAGGGTGGCTTATTGAGGCAGTCAGTAAGATTTCTCACCTCGGAAAAAAGAAAACCATAAGTATTGTGTTACTCGGAACTTTGAAAAATTATGGACTGGCAGGTGGCTTAGCACTATCTTTTTTCGATACCAAAACTGCTCTTCCATCGACGGTTTCGGTTGTTTTTATGATTGTTTATATTATATGGCTTGAATTTAAGAAAAATCGGCTTGAATAATATGACATTAGACCTTCTCTCTAATTACTGGCCATTTGCCTTGCCATTGAAATGCGACATTGATTTGGAAATCTTTAAAAACTAATGAAGTTCAACAATCCACATTACTATGTGTTATGAACTTTTGGATTATGTTAACCCGCACGCGTGTTTTAGGGAGAAGGTGTGATGCGTTTAAAACAGTCAGAATTCATCCAGATCTATTTGAACAGTTGTGTCCCGTCAATATTCGCAGTCCTGTGCAGTTCAAGTCTTGTATCATCGGCCTTCAGTCCGATGAGGATGTCTAAATTGCTATATGGCGCTCCGAACTCCTTTGATCTTGGCAAGAAAATCTTTTACATTTGCAATATTTATCGAAAACCTTATCCCTCATCTCTGCATTTCTTAAGCTCTTTCAACATTTCGTTTTCTGTTATGATTTGTTTTTTCATAAGCCACCTCAGGAAAACCCTGCTCTTGCGGGCATATGTCTTTTTGAGCGCTGAGACGACGGCCTCCGAGGTATCAGCGAAGACACCGATCCTTATATCTTCGTTAATGTTGCGGTAGATGTCCTTTGGAATCTGGACCACAATTTTTGGCACTTCACACCCCTTTTATCAAGAGTTTGCCGAAGCGACCCTTTTCATCTACTTGGATTCTCGGAGCAATTTCCATGAGTGTTTACCGCTTGTTAAACAGCAATCAAGCTTCATCATAAGCAGACAGAAAATCATCTCTGGAAATTCCCGACTGAGTGCAGATGGTGCGAAGGGTTGAAGCTTTGATTTTGGGATGGTTAGGCATGGTGAGAGGAGTCTTTGTGCCATCCGGATTTGTCCTTTCCAACGATATGTGTTCTCTTTCTCTAAGCACCTTAAACCCTAAAAGTTCAAGTGTTTTGATGACCCGTTGCTTTGGGGCGTCAATCGGAAATTTGGGCATTAAACCCCAGTCTCCGCAACGAAAGCCTCAAGGATCGGAGGTTCAACTTCAAGCACCTCTTCCCCAAAGGAGTCGATATGAAAACGAATTGCGGATTTTACATCTGATAGTGCTTCTTCATATGTGTCCCCCTGCCCGACAACAACGCCCTTAAGCCCCAATGGGTAAGCAACATATCCGTCGGAATGTTTTTCAACGATAATCTTAAATTGTCTCATATACTAACCTCCATTTGAGCAATCTTATGCTCAATTTTATATCGAGGAAAACTCGATCTGGCATGTATCTGCTCCCTATCAAATCGATAGTTCTTTGGCAATTTTACATTGTATTTCTTCAAGACAGCTTGAAGAATCTTATTCTTTTCTTCTCGAGTTTTCACAACAGTAATATGTTCACCTTTAAATGCTTTCCTGATCTTTTTGATGTCCTCATCGTTCTCTATTTCTATAGTTATTTTCACAGTCATGCATCCTGTAAGGATTATTAATGTCTATTATATATGATTAACAAGTAAACAAATAAAGGGAGACAGTTTTTAAGACCGTCTCCCTTCCGCAACCAGAGTAGGATTGCTATGCTGCCTGTGCCTCCGGCTTCGGGAACTCGATGCCGGCTTTGCGCTTCTGGTGACGGTAAGCCCTGAAGGCAAGATCAGCTTCATGCCTGTTGAAGATGCCGGATTTTGTGAGGTCGTAGATCTCCTTGCCGATCGCTGCTACGCCCTGCAGTGATGTCTGAGAGAGCGTATTGATGTTGTAGAGGATCCTCTTGAGGGTCTTGTTGGTCGAGGCGTCAACCATTGTTCTATCGAGTTCTCTCCTTCTCTCTCTGTAGAGCTTAACCAGTTCGACTCTCTTCTCCTTTGAGATCTTTGAGTTAAAGAGCTTTGCTCCTATAACCTTGAGCTCGTCGTGGCTTGTCGCCTTTCCTATCTGTTGAGAGTACGTCATGTAAGACTCCTTCTGC
>DATKTE010000035.1:0-17721 GCA_035531295.1 Alphaproteobacteria bacterium | reverse complement strand
CACTGAGGACCACATTTGCTGAGCCCGAGAGAGTCTCCTTAAGTTCTTCAATAATTTGGGGATTACAAAAGTCTCCACAGATGAGGTGGGCGCCATTCAGAGGCTCCATAGGCGTTAAATCAACTCCAACGATGCGACCTTTGGGCCCAATCTGCTCAAGAATGACTTGCGTCCATCCTCCGGGGGCTGCCCCTAAGTCCACGACACGAGCTCCTGGCTTTAAAATTTTAAACTTTTCATTAATTTCAATCAATTTATAGGCCGCTCGCGAACGATAGCCCGCAACTTTTGCTTTTTGAATGTAAGGGTCATTCAGCTGACGTAAGAGCCACTTTTGAGAAGAAGTTGTCCTTCCACGTGATGTTTTTAACCGCACAAATAAAGGGCGTCCCGAAGAAGTTTTTTTGGTCATTGCTTTATCAAATCTAAAAGAATTCCTTCGCGCACGCCACGATCGGCGACTCGCACAGGATTAACGGGAAAGACATCATAAATACCTTCAAAAATAGCCACTCCTCCCATAACGAGCTCCGCTCTCATCGGGCCGATACAAGGATGGTGTAATAATCCTTCGGGGCTCATAGCATAAAGGGAAGAAACAGTTTGTCTAATTATATCAGAACTTAAGTGAAGTCCGCTCACAAGCATTCTGTCGTATCGATCCAAATTCATATGAATAGCTGCCAAAGTTGTTACTGTTCCACTTGTTCCGATGAGCTGGATATTCTTCTTTCTGAGTTGAGGATAGATATGAGCTCTATCGCGTAGAACTTTCATTTCATCAGCCACGGCCTTGCGAATCTTTTGAAGAAAACGAAGAGGGGAAGGTTCGTAACGTAAAGTTTCTGCAACAGTTACAACACCTAGAGGAAGCGAAGTCCATTCAATAATTTCAGGGAGCTTATGAGGAAAAAGTTCCATCCACATAACCTCTGTACTTCCCCCCCCTATGTCAAAGGCAATTGCGTAGCGCGTGCTGGAATCCAGCAAGTCTGCACAAGCTACGATGGCCAGACGCGCTTCTTCTGCAGGTGAAACAACTTCAAGCTCAAGTCCTGTTTTAGTGCGAATCTCATTTAAAAAATCATCACGATTCGATGCTTCTCGGCAGGCTGCAGTTGCTATAAGGCGTTTGCGAGATATTTTATGAGAATTTATCTTTTTAGCGCAGATTGTGAGGGCTCCAAGGGCTCTTCGTCTGGCTTCACTAGAAATATGACCTCTAGTCGCAAGCTGATCCCCTAGACGGATTACTCTCACAAAGGAATCAACAACCTTAGGACCGTCTGGAGTTACTGATGCAATTAATAGGCGACAAGTATTGGTTCCCAAATCAAGAGCAGCAACATGCTCTTGGGCTTCCTCTTGATCATTCTGATGCAAAAAAGACTCAAACATCTTTCTACCCTAAATTGACATGGCGATGAATGGCAACGTTTATGTGGGGATGAAAGAAAAAAATTTAAAGGGAAAGATCTTGGTAAATGCATCCAAAATCCGAAAAACTTTGCTCTGCGGCAAGCAGATCTTTAGCTTTTTTAGTGGGGTACACCTTATAAGTGTTTTATTTAGATGCGTTTACCAGGATTTAACCCTTTTCTTTTTTCTTCGAAAAGGGTTAAATAAAAGATCTTCATTTAAGTTGGTAAATGGCATGAGAATTGTGGGTGGAAAATATAGGGGGAAAAAAATCCTAGCTCCTATCCATAAGGGGACGCGTCCTACCTCTGATCGGACTCGGGAAACTATTTTCAACATTCTTCTCCATAATCCTGTCTTCGGCCCTGGCGTATTGATCGACAAGGCGGTCTTGGATGTTTTTGCTGGGACAGGTGCCTTAGGGCTAGAGGCCCTTTCAAGGGGAGCTAAATCTGTCACCTTTATTGAAAATGATAAAATAGCGCTTCCCCTCTTATACGACAATGTGAAGGCTTTCGGCCTTTCTCGAACGTGTGTATTTGAACAAGACGCTTTGCATCTTGGAACAACTCCTACAAGCTTCTATGATCTTGTTTTTTTGGATCCTCCTTACCATCAGAATTTAGTATCTCCAGCCTTGTTGCACCTTTTTTCGAGAGGCTGGCTTGCTAAGGAGGGAAGCGTTGTGATTGAAATCGCAAAGAATGAAACCCTTCTTTTGCCTCCATTTCTTGATCTTGTTTTAGAGCGGATCTCTGGTGCTGCTAGGATTTTGTTTTGCAAGAAAAAATGTGATTTGATATCCTGATGAAAATGTCAAACTCACTATTCGATTAGTTTGTGCTTGTAGATTCATTATTTGCAGCTTCGATTCGATTGCGGCCTAATTTCTTCGCTTTATAAAGTGCCTTATCAACTGCTGAAATTAACTCATTCGTTGACCGACCATGTTGTGGAAAGCAAGCGACTCCCAGGGAAATTGACAATTCCTTAATAGAATTTCTTTGAAAAGATAGGGGAATATCCATAAAATCTTTTCGTAACTGTTCTGCTTTTTGAAGAGCAATATCTAATGACGTCTCGGGTAATATAAGAATAAATTCTTCGCCTCCATAACGACATGGGATATCGCTTTTACGAAAGCGCTGCAGTAATAGTGATCCAAAATATTTAAGAACATCATCGCCTATTTTATGTCCATGCTTATCATTAATTTTTTTAAAATGATCAATGTCAATCATGATTATTGAAAGTGGTCGAGCGTTGCGCTGTGCCAGATGAAGTTCACGTTCCAATGCTTCATTAAAATACCGCCGGTTAAAGAGATTCGTCAGGGAATCGCGAATCGCCTGGTCTTTCAATAAATCTCTTATTTTTAGGTTTGAAAGGGAAACAGATAGTTGTCTCGCGAGGGTTTCTGGAAGTAGAAATACGTCTTTCTGTTCATTACTTAGATAGGGATAATCCGTAATCTGTAAAAGACCTAAAACGCCATCTCTATCTGTGAGTGGAAGACATAAATTAAGACTGGATGCATTTTTTGATACAAATTTTTTCAAATGTTCACATGGTTCATCATAGCCTTGACCGCTAACATGAGAGGGATTGCCTTTTTGAAAAACGATACACTTACCCGCATGAAACGTGACAGGTTTTACAGATGTTTTCCCCCAACACGAAAAAGAACGCAGCATTTTTGTCTTATTATTAGCTAGATACAATACGCCTGAGGTTGAGGGTAGGAGAAGCCCACAGTATTTTGCAATGGGAATTGCAGCTTTTTTTAATGAAGAGCAAGTTTGTAGATCTTCTACCAGATCTTTTAGAAACTGAAGTTCTTGGGTATGACGATTTGATTCTAAAAGCATTTCTTGAAGCCTGAGGGCCTGGGCATTGGCGGATTGTCGTGAGCGAATTGTGCTAAATAGGAGAAAAGCTAAAAGTACGCCTACGAAAAAGATTAGCTTCGAAAGCAACTGCGTATGTTCCTTAAGATACTCAGGAGATGGCCAAACCTTAATCACCCAATGCAAATTATAAAATATGATGTCTTTTTTTGAATTTAATTCATGATAATGGTCGTTGGGAGATTCGAAAAAACTTTGTTTTTGTTCTTTTTCTTCAAAGAGGGCAAATCCGAATTTAGAAGCCTTGCTTTCATTTAACACCTCTTCCAACATTTTGCTGATGTTAATAGTACCAATAACAAAACCTTTAAAGTTAGAGATTTTAAAAATAGGAATACAAATGTGAAAGCCTACGCCTTGAGGAATAAACTTGGTAATTCTGCTTATTTTTACAGTCCGTTCTTTCTTTGCCGTTGCTAAGGTTTTTTGAAGCGACAAATCATGAGATAGGTCAAGATTGAGCGATTTCTCGTTTTCCTGAAGAGGAGAAATGCCTTGAATATGAAAAGAAGGATCAACCCATTCTATAGCTTTATACCATGGATTTTTTTTTCTATAGATTTCTGCAGAAGTTACCCACAGTCTATCAGGTTCGGTTGAAAATAGGTGATCTTGCAAACTAAGTTTTCTCAAATTTTCAACACTTTCTTTAAATTTTTTTACGATCTTTTCTCGAATGACTTCTCCTTCTAATGAAGTTATATCCTGGATATTTTCTATTTCTTCTTCGAGAGAAGCAGCCCACAAGAGAGTGCTTAGGCCTAGGGCAAATAAGCTTGTTACGTATGGCGTTGTTGATGAAAGATTAATCTCTCCAGAGATATGTTTACTATAGACATAGGCAATTATAGCTCCACTCACGATGACAAAAGTAATCGCACTATGAATCCCCATAGGCGTAAATTTTGACCATCTATATGTTTCTTGGAGGTGAGTCGCATAGCCGAATAAAGCTATTGAAGCTAAGGCAAGAACAAACATTCCTAATAACAAAACGATGAAATAGTGTACTCGCGACAAATTGTGAAAAGAAAGTAAGAAAAGTGCTACTCCACACCCTAGAAAGGAAATGGCAGAGTTGGGACTCATTCGAGCTTGAGCTGCAGTATTTAAATCAATTGATGATTTAAAAAATAGTGTATTTGTATATAGATTCTCGTTAAATATATATTCGGATAATGTTAGTAGCGACATAACTATTATTGAAATTGATAAAAAGAAAAGTGTTTTTGTGAAACGAGAAATAAGGGCAATTAGAGCTATCCCAAGAATTATGAAGTTGAGTTGGGCATTATGGTAAGTTGTTATCAACTTAGGACTTATTTTAATTAAAATTGGAAAGTGATTGTGCCAGCCGGCAAAGGAAATTGTGCCGAGAGCAATGCATAAGAGCCCTGAAAGGAAAATTACAAGGAATAAGAAATTTTCTGTGTTAAAAATCGAAGTATTTACAGATGTAATGCCGCGTATATATTCTTTAAACTTGAGAAACTCACTTTTTATTTTCATAAATTTCAATTTCGACAAGTAGTCATAGCGTTAAACTTCCGGCGCAAACTTATGAAACGATCATCTGGCAAATAGATTAATATTTCGTAAAAACGATTATCTGCCTAAGTAGCTTTTGTATTCAAAGGCTCATTCTTTGCAACTTCCACACGATTACGACCTAACTCTTTCGCTTTATAGAGGGCTCGATCGGATGCAGCTATTAATGTTGTTGACGAGATACCGTGCTGCGGGAAAGAAGCAACTCCTATAGACACAGTCAATCCCTGAATATTTTTTCCATGAAAAGAGAAAGGAAAGTCAATCACAGCTTGGCGTAATTTCTCGGATTTGTGCATAGCGCTAACTAATGATGTTCCTGGTAATACCAATAAAAATTCTTCTCCACCATAGCGGCAAGGTACATCACTTTTACGAAAATGTTCTTCTAGCAATAATGCTATGTGTTTGATGACAACATCACCTGCTTCATGTCCATATTTATCGTTAACCTTTTTGAAGTAATCAATATCAATCATAAGAATTGAAAGAGGCTGGGTTTGGCGTTGAGCATAGTGAAGTTCTTGCGGCAATGATTCGCTCAAATATCTTCGATTAAATAAATTTGTGAGAGGATCTCGAATTGACTGATCTTTTAAAATGTCTCCTTTTCTAATATTTGAGATGGAAATTGATAGTTGTATTGCGATTGTTTGTGGGAGCAAAAAAGGGTTTTCATCTAAGTTTGTGGACGGATACTCGCGGATATGTAAAAGTCCTAAAGTACTGTCCTTATCTTTAAGGGGAAGGCATAAATTAACTGTCAGTGCTTTGTTAGATGCAAATCTTTTTTGATGTTCACAAGGATCCCCATATCCATTGCCACTACCATAACAAGGATTTCTTTTTAGGAAAGCCATGCATTTGCTAACTGAAAAAGAAGAAAGCTTTGATCCACTTAATCCCCATTTAGCAAAGGGATGCAACTTTCCAGTAACATAATCTGCCAAATATACAGCACCAGATGTTGTGGGAAAAAGAAGTTGACAGTATTTTGCTATCGGACGGGTAGCCATTTTTAAGGATGAACAAGCTTGCATGCTTTGAGTGAAATCATTAAGTAGCTGAAGCTCTCGCATATGCAGGTTTGATTCTACAAGCTTTAGCTCCAGGTTTTTTTTTGTATGATTGAGTACGAGAGCTTGAGCCGTTGCAGTTTGGCGTGAACGAATTATGACAAAAAGAAGAAAAGCTATAAGTATACCAACGAGAAAAATTAATTTTGATAGTATTTGAGTATGACTTCTGAGAAAATGAGGGGAAGGCCAGGTTTTAATTACCCAATGCAAATTATAAAGCTTGATTTCTTTTTGAGCATATATGTCTGGGTCAGTGGTGTTAGAGGTTCTGAAAAAGCTTTGTTTCTGTTTTATTCCTTCAAATAGAGCAAATTCAAATTTGCTAGATTGAGTTCCTTGAGCAATATTTTTCAACATATCATTAATACCAATTGAGCTAATGATGAAACCATTAGGTTGAGACTTATCAAAAAGGGGAACATAAATTAAAATCGCAGGTTCATTAGGAGTAAGATTGATAATTTTGCTAATTGCTACGTCCTGTTCTTTTTTTGCCATTTTTAAGGTTTCTTGAAAGAATGAATTGTGAGAGAGACTAACGGAAGACCCTCCTCGATTATGGCCAGTAGAATCAACCCATTCTATGGGTTTAAGCCATGGCATTTTTTGTTTATAAAATTCTTGGTAAGTTCGCCAGATGTTATCAGGTAAATTTGGTGCTAGCTGTACTTGAGAACCAAATTCTTTCAAATTTGAAACACTCCCTTCAAGTTTGTTTTGTATTTTTAGGAGAAGTTCATCTCGTGCAAAGGAAGTAAGTTCCTGAATATTTTCTTTTTCTTGCTGTAGGGAAGCTGACCAAAGGAAAGAGGCTACGCAAAGCACAAAAATACTTGCAAAATATGGCAATATTGCTGAAAGATCAATGATATCTGAGACATGCTTCCCATAGACATAGATGATCATACCTCCGCTTGCGATTATAACGCCAATGGCTGTATGGAGCGCCATAGGCGTGAGTTTTGCCCACTGATAAGTGGAAGGGAGCTGCGCAGCATAGCCAAGAAGAGAAATTGAACCTAAGGCCAGAACAATCATTCCTAGCAATAAAACAATGAAATAAAATAGGCGAGATATATTGTTAACTGATAGTATTACAAGAGAAATTCCGCAAAGAAAAAATGATAAAGCAGAGTTAGGGCTCATCCGTCCTGGAGCTGCGGTATGTAAACTTAATTCTGTTTTAAAAAATAATTCATCAATTCCTAAATTAATACCAAATGAATACTCAAGCATGGTTAGGACAGCAAGGATTGTCACAAAAATTCCCAAAAGAGCCGCGATTTTCTTATGACCAGAAATAAGGATAATGAGAGCTGTTCCTATAACAATCAGGCAAAGTGCTGTGTTGTAGTACATGGGAGTTAAGCCTGGGAGCATTTGAAATAAAATAGGGGTGTTTGTGTACCACCCAATAAGAGAAATGGCGCCGAGCATGATGCAGATGAGACCTGCAAAGAGAACCATCCAGGCAAGAAACCTATTTTCATCAAAAGCCAAAGGACTCCCTGAATTAAAGAGATCAAAGTACTTTCTAAAATTAAATAATTCTTTTTTTATTATCATGAAGTCCAATTTCGATAAATATTCGTCGTATTAAAATTCTGTTCGAACTTATGCAACAATGATGGGATAGATAGATTAATATTCTGTAAAATTCGTTTATATGGGCAGTACATTTAAATGTAGGTGCTCTTGAAAAATGCTTTCTTTATCCCCACATAAGGGATACAGTGCAGCTTCTTTTTACTAGATATAGAGTTTTCAATGAATACGATTCGAAATTTAGCCATTATTGCCCACGTCGATCATGGCAAGACCACACTGGTTGACACGCTTTTCCGCCAGAGTGGTGTTTACCGTGACAACCAACGCATCGCTGAGCGAGCCATGGATAGCAATGAATTGGAAAAAGAGCGAGGCATTACGATCCTTGCTAAATGTACCTCCATTTTGTGGCATGAAAATCGTTTGAACATTGTAGATACCCCCGGACACGCCGATTTCGGAGGTGAAGTGGAGCGAATTCTCTCCATGGTGGACGGCGTTCTTGTGCTCGTTGATGCCTCAGAAGGGCCTATGCCGCAAACAAAATTTGTGGTTGCGAAAGCTTTGCGTCAAGGGCTAAAGCCAATTGTGGTTATTAACAAGGCGGACAAGCCCGATGCGCGACCTTATGAAGTTCATGAGGAAGTCTTTGATTTGTTTGCAGCACTTGATGCTACTGATGAGCAGCTGGATTTTCCAACTCTTTATGCCTCAGCCAAAGAAGGATGGGCAATTGCCCATTTGGAGGACGAAAAGAAAGATCTTTCTCCTCTTTTTAATGAAATCTTAAAACATGTTCCCTTTGCTAAAGGAGATGCAGATGCTCCTTTTTCCATGCTTGTTACGACATTGGAATCTGATCCTTATTTAGGGCGTATCTTAACGGGGCGAATTCTCAGCGGCACAGCTCGTCTCAATATGCCTGTAAAAGCTTTGGGCCGTGAGGGTGATACTTTAGAACAAACCCGCTTGACAAAACTTTTGGCTTTCCGGGGGTTAGAGCGCGTTCCCATTCAAGAAGCAGTCGCTGGAGATATTGTTGCGGTTGCAGGATTTGAGAAAGCGACCGTTTCTGATACCATTTGCGTGCCCGAAGTGACTGAACCTTTGAAAGCACTTCCCATTGACCCACCCACTTTAGCAATGACTTTCTGTGTTAATGATTCTCCTCTTGCGGGTAAAGAAGGTAAGAAAGTCACCTCTCGTTTGATTCGGGATCGTTTGATGACGGAGGCGGAGAGCAATGTTTCCATTAAAGTCACCGAAACCGAAAACACAGATGCTTTCGAAGTAGCTGGGCGTGGTGAATTACAATTGGGCGTTTTGATCGAAACCATGCGCCGCGAAGGATTTGAAATGGCTATTGGCCGTCCCCGTGTTCTTTTCAAGACAGATGAAGATACAGGACAGCTCTTAGAGCCGATGGAGGAAGTACAAATCGACGTTGATGATGAATACACTGGAATTGTGGTTGAAAAGATGGGTTTGAGGAAAGGTGAACTGAGTGATTTACGCCCTTCCGGGGGAGGAAAGACTCGGATTACTTTTATTGCTCCTTCTAGGGGGTTGATTGGATACCAAGGAGAATTTTTAACGGATACCCGAGGAACTGGGATCATGAGCCGCCTTTTTCACAGCTATGCAGCCTATAAAGGGCCAATTGGTGGAAGGCGAAATGGTGTTTTAATCTCAAATGTAATGGGTCAAGCCGTGGCTTATGCCCTTTGGAACTTAGAAGATCGAGGGGGAATGTTTATCACCCCTGGTACAGCCGTTTATGAAGGAATGATCATCGGTGAACATACCCGTGATAATGATTTGGAAGTGAATCCCTTAAAAGCGAAGCAGCTCACCAACATTCGTGCCGCAGGCAAGGATGAAGCCATACGTCTTACCCCGCCACGTATCATGACTCTAGAGCAGGCGATCGCCTATATCGAAGAAGATGAACTCGTTGAAGTGACTCCTCAGTCCCTTCGCTTGCGGAAAAGTTTACTTGATCCCAATGCACGAAAAAGGGCGGACCGGGCGAAAAGTTAAAAAGAGCTCATCCCGTGATTTAGCAAATGCGGCACTCAATTCAAGGGGGCGCGGGCATTTTCTAAATTTCGGGATGATGATTTTTTTATAAACAAACTCAAATGGCTAATGAAAACAACGCAGCTCATAACATCCTATGAAACCGATCACCCGACGCGAGGGGTGGAGCGATTAAACCTCTCTCATTTCCGTTGCTATGAAATCTTCAGCGTTTCTCTCGACTTAAAGCCTGTGGTTTTGACAGGTCCCAATGGGGCAGG
Organism: Alphaproteobacteria bacterium; assembly: GCA_035531295.1. Lineage (GTDB taxonomy): Bacteria > Pseudomonadota > Alphaproteobacteria > UBA9655 > UBA9655 > UBA9655. Next base: position 7,920 of record DATKTE010000035.1, on the reverse strand, counting down.
AAAGACAAATCTTTTAGAGGCTCTCTCTTTTTTGATTCCTGGAAGGGGTGTGCGTCGTGCGCGTCTCTCAGAGGTTTCCCGTCAGACAAGCTCAGATCCATGGGCGGTTTCCGTCCAGCTTAGAGATCGAGAGACAAGCATGCAGATTGGAACAGGGCTTGACCCAGAAGTGCCCGAGAGTGAACGCCGGGTAACTCGAATTAATGGAGAGAAGGCAAAAAGCCAATCCATTCTTGCTGAATGGGTTTCTATGGTTTGGCTTACACCGCAAATGGATAGGCTGTTTTTAGAAGGGCCTCAAGGCCGCCGAAGGTTTTTGGATCGTCTTGTGTATGGCTTTGATCCCGGACATGCTCAGCGCTTAAGTCGGTATGAAAAGGCTTTAAAAGAACGAAGCCTCCTTTTACGTCAAAGACGATTTGATCGCCATTGGATTGAAGGATTGGAAGAAAGCCTTGTGAATGATGGTATTGCAATTACGATTGCTCGTCGTGAAGTCGTAGGTCAGTTGTCATCCGTTCTTAAAAACCAAGAGACGATTTTTCCTCGAGCGGAGCTTTCCTTAGAAGGTGGGCTTGAGGATCTCCTTAATAAACACAGTCTCCTGGAAGTAGAAGAGGACGTTCGTCGTCTCTTGGCTGAAAGCCGAGAACAGGATAGCTTAACGGGCCGGACTTCCTTTGGCCCTCATCGAAGTGATCTGTTGACTGTATTCCCTGAAAAAAATCAAGCGGCAGCTTTTTGTTCCACGGGAGAGCAAAAAGCTTTGTTGCTGTCAATTGTGATGGCTTCTGCCCAATTATTATCCGTTCGTACAGGAGCAATTCCCCTCTTGCTTTTAGATGAGGTTGTAGCGCATCTTGATGAAAGACGTAGATCAGCATTGTTTGATGCGATTTTAAAGCTTAAAATACAAGCATGGCTTACAGGAACGGACGCGTCCATGTTTAAAGAATTACAGGGAAGCGCTCAGTTCTTAAGCCTGAAGGAAGCCCGTTTAGTATCAAAAACATAAATGAGAGAGACCATGACACAATCCACTGATTCCACTCCAAATTCCGAGTATGGTGCCCATTCAATTAAGGTCTTACGCGGCCTAGACGCTGTACGAAAGCGACCTGGAATGTATATCGGAGATACGGACGATGGATCAGGCCTTCACCATATGGTCTATGAAGTCGTCGATAATGCTATTGACGAAGCTCTTGCGGGACACTGTGATCGGATTGATGTAACCTTGAATGCGGATGGTTCTGTCACTGTTCGGGATAATGGGCGCGGAATCCCTGTGGATATCCATGAAGAAGAAGGAGTCTCCGCTGCAGAAGTGATTATGACCCAACTTCATGCTGGAGGAAAATTTGACCAGGATTCTTACAAGGTTTCAGGTGGTCTACATGGAGTTGGCGTTTCCGTTGTTAATGCTCTTTCTGAAAAACTAAAGTTGACCATTTATTCAAAAGGTAAAACGCATTTTATGTCTTTTACCCATGGAGAACCTGATGGAAGACTTCAAATCATAGGGGAGGCGGGCGAGAAAAAAGGTACCGAAGTGAACTTTCTACCTTCAAAGGAAACATTCACAGGGACCCGATTTGATTTTGGGACCTTAGAGCATCGTTTGCGCGAATTGGCTTTTTTAAACTCAGGGGTGACTCTCATTTTGCGAGATGAACGTCATGAGGAAGTTAAAGAAGTCGTCATGCATTATGAGGGCGGAGTCCAGGCTTTTGTGAGCTATTTAGACCGCAGTAAAAATGCTCTTCACACCCCATCCATCGTCATTCAATCAGAGAAAGATGGCATAATCGTTGACTTGGCCATGGAATGGACAGATAGCTATCATGAAACAACGCTCCCCTTCACAAACAACATCCCTCAACGCGATGGAGGAACCCACCTCGCAGGCTTTCGAGCAGCGTTAACGCGTGCAATAAATACCTATGCCTCAGAGCTCAACAAAAAAGAAAAGATAGCAATGACGGGTGAGGATATGCGGGAAGGACTGACCTGCGTCCTATCAGTGAAAGTGCCTGATCCAAAGTTTTCATCACAAACCAAAGATAAGCTCGTTTCTTCTGAAGTTCGCACAGCTGTTGAAAGTATTGTGGGAGATAAATTTCAACAATGGCTTGAAGAGCATCCCCAGGAGTCAAAAAAAGTTATTGAACGCATTATGGAAGCTTCTCTTGCCAGAGAAGCTGCAAGAAAAGCGCGCGAGCTGACCCGCAGGAAAGGGGCGCTTGATATTGCGTCACTGCCGGGAAAACTTTCAGACTGCCAAGAGCGTGATCCTGCTAAAAGTGAAATTTTTATCGTTGAGGGGGATGGTGCAGGCGGATCAGCAAAGCAAGGACGCAAACGTCAATTTCAAGCCATCCTGCCTTTAAGAGGAAAAGTCTTGAACGTTGAGCGCGCGCGCTTTGATAAAATGCTAGGATCTGAACAAATTGGAACGTTGATAACCGCACTGGGCACAGGTATTGGCCGCGATGATTTTGATGTGAACAAGGCACGGTATCATAAAATTATTCTAATGACAGACGCAGATGTGGATGGCAGTCACATTCGTACGCTTTTGCTGACCTTCTTTTACAGGCAAATGCCTGAAGTTATTGAAAAAGGTTATCTTTATATTGCAAGACCTCCTCTCTTTAAGGCAAAGCGAGGAAATTCTGTGCTTTATCTAAAGGATGACAAATCCTTGACGAACTATTTGATTGACGGTGGCTTGGATGGGGCTTCGCTGATGCTTCAAAGCGGTGCCCAAGTGGCAGGTGCTGATCTGCGGCGAATCGTAGATGTTTGTGCGCAGGTTAAAGAACTTCTGGACATCCCCTCCAGACAGATTGGCTCTCCCCATATTTTGGAGCAGGCAGCTATTGCGGGCATTTTAAACATAGAGAGCTTTCCGACTGCAGAGGCCAAATACGTTGACAAGTTTGTCGAACGCTTGAATCTCATTGCACGGACAAGAGAAAAAAGTTGGCAGGGGCATACAGATGACGCCCACACGCTGACCGTGAACCGCACGCTTCAAGGTGTCGAAGAAAACTATAAGATCCGTTTATCGCTCTTGAATACGGCTGAAATACGTCATTTGGATCATTTAAAGGACGCTCTTCAAGAGACTTTTGAAGGGTTGCCAGTCTTCAAGACAAAAGAAGGAAGTAAGCAGATTTCAGGTCCTTTAGCTCTTTTAGATCTTGTCCTTGAACGGGGACGGAAGGGATTTAGCATTCAGCGCTATAAAGGCCTTGGTGAAATGAATCCTGAGCAATTGTGGGAAACGACCTTAGACCCGGATGTGAGAACGCTTCTCCAAGTAAAGGTCGAGCATATAGATGAAGCCTCAGAAATCTTTTCAACCCTTATGGGGGACATTGTGGAGCCTCGCCGTGACTTTATTCAAGAGAATGCTTTGAATGTGAAGAACTTGGATATTTAGAAACTCCTAATATTTTCCTAATGTTTCTGATTCTAGTCCTTTTAATAGCAGGTCATGCTTAATCGTTCGGGTTGGTCGAGTGTGCAGTGAGTATACCCAGTTTGAGGGGGGCTAGAAAAAGCAACCTCTGTATGATTCAGGTTTATAGAATTTAGTATTTGATAGGGGCAAACTAGATAAAAGTCTGGCTCACCAGGATAATGAACTACATGTGCGGGTTCATGTTGAAGTTCGGGTTTATCATTTGTAAAAGCAAGTTTAAGTACCCCCCATTGCTGATCTTGAACAATAGCCTTAAGGTGCCATACGGACCTTCGAGCTTTACTAGCATGAATTTGTGCAAGGGTAGGGCAATGAATAATATGTGCTTTTACTAAGACAGGGTGAGAAAAAAAAGTAAAAACTCCAGCCATTAAGACGACGTATCTGGGTATATTCATTTGCCCTTCCTTATCCTTATATTGATCCAATAAGTTGTTTATAAACCTATAATTGCACAATTAAATTAATAAATGATGAACGTGGCACATCTATAGGCTCGAGTTATTCAATGCGTGATGTTTATACTTTGAATAAGTAAGATTCGGATATTTAAGAGGAGGGGACTCCGAGTGAACGTTACAAACTATAAGTTTGTCCAGAAGCTAGAACATCTTCCTTTCGTTGAGAAGATCTCCTGACTTCGGCAGCTTAGACCCCTAAGTAATTGAAAACGAAAGTAAATGCTTCCGAGCGGGGCACTACGTTCTTCAGAAGGAAAAATGCTAGCGAATAAAAGGGTTATTGCATATAAGCATGGCCATATTTAACATGAAAAAAAACAAATACCAATTAAAAAATTTATATGGGGCACTACAAACCACTTTTTAAAGCCTCAACAAGTTTTCTCTCACTTTTCGATCATTGATACATTATTATATGCCGAAGTCAGGAAAAATACTCTAGTGCTCTGGGGTCTTAGGAAGTGAAATTGTCATTATTTAAAAACAATGAATGCTTTTTAATTAAAAACTTGAGCTTATAACATTCATATGTTTAAATTTGAGATTAACAAAATGAGTACATTCAGAAGGGAGGAAATTTAAAATGAACATCACAAACTATAATTTTTTCCAGAAGCTAGAAAATCTCCCTTTCGTTGAGAAGATCTGGCTTTATGGCTCACGCGCCCGAGGCGACTTTAAAGATAGATCAGATATTGATATTGCAATTGAGTGCCCCCAAGCGACGATCTTGGATTGGTACAAAGTCGTTGATATAATTGAAGATGCGGATACTTTGTTAAAGATTGATTGTGTCCGTTGGGAAGAACTAACAGATGGTTCCCTCTTCGTGAAACATATTTTAAAAGATAGAAAGCTTATTTTTCAAAAACAGAGCCTTCTGAAAGAGGAAATAATAGCTTTACAAGACTCAGGCGATGAAAAGGTTAAAAGTCGCCCGGACCAGAACTTTGAAGATTTGGGGAGAGCTTTAGAGAGGCTTAATGAAATTCTCCAAAAACCTCTGGATGAACACCGCTATATTATAGATGCAACCATTCAACGTTTTGAATTCTGCATCGAACTATTTTGGAAGAATCTTAAAAATTTTGTTCAGATGGAAGAAAGAGAAGTTTTGTCTCCTCGACATGCTGTCTCTCAAGCCTATCAAATGAAATGGATTGATAATGAGAAATTATGGATAGATATGCTTAGAGATCGTAATGTTTTGTCCCATGACTATAATGAAGGCAAAGCAGATGGTGTTTATGCTCGAATTAAAACCTATTATCCAGAAATGCAGGCTGTATATGAGAAGCTCAGAAAGATGTACATAAACAATATAAAAGATTATTTAAGTGCATGAGAAAAATTAGGATGAAACTCCAGGGAGTTATGACCGCGCTCACTTGCATTTCGTGGTCGAGTTTCACTCCCGAAACTACTAATGCAGCGAAGGCTTGAGATTTGTGGAGTGTGCGTAAATGCATCTTTTGACAAATCATGCCTGGCTTGATGAGATCTCGCTCACACGAGGTAGCATTTTCTTTAGGAGGGCTAACAAAAGAAAGCGATGAGAGGAAGGAATAGGATTTTTAATTTTATAGTTGAAGTGAAGGTAAAACCTTAGTGCATTAGAGGGGCTGAGTGGGTTATGTTGGCTTGGCTGAGCGGTTGAATTCAAGTTTTGGCTGGCCATCTGTAAATGTCAATCCATCTTTGTCCCATTAGGAATGCAGACAACTCAGCTCTATGTTATAGCGTCTGCTTAAACAACGAGCATTAAAATTGCTGCCGAGAATAAGGCGTATCTGTATATTCATTATAAATTGCTTTCATAAATAGAGAATGAGAGTTAGTAATTAAACAAAATATCACGGTCTCTATAACTACATAATAAAATTAATATAAAGTAAACTTGTCAAATTAAGCAGAGTGAGTTACTCATGTGTAATAATCATCTTTATAGAAAAATAACCTCTATGCAAGAAAATGTCATTTTAGTCGATGAAAGAGACAACCCCAAAGGATCCCAAGAAAAACTTGCGGCCCATATCATTCCTCAACGGCATCGGGCGTTTTCAGTCTTTATCTTTAATGAAAAAGGGGAGACTTTGATTCAAAGGCGTGCTTTAGGAAAATATCACTCTCCTGGACTTTGGGCGAATAGTTGTTGTGGACACCCGCGGCCTGGAGAAGAAGTGGTGCCGGCTGCAAAGCGTCGTCTTCAGGAAGAGCTTGGGTTTACGTGCTTTCTCATTCCTCTTACGACGGTGTGTTATACCTTAAAGCTTGAAAAAGATTTGTGGGAGTTGGAATATACTCATGTCTTTAAAGGAACCTATGAAAACATCTTTGATCCGAATCCTGATGAGGTCTGTGAAATCAAATGGATAGATCCCAAAGCCCTGAAGCGTGATGTCTTGACTCATCCAACTCACTATGCAAGATGGTTTCGGTTGTATTTATTAAAGCACTATCAAAATATCTTTGAAGATATTGATCAGAAGGTCCTGTACGCGTGAAGCTTTCCATCCATCCTGAAGACCGGTTAGGCGTTGAACCCCACCACGAGCCAGCAAAATTGAAGAAAAAGGCGCCACCGCCTCCTCCTCGATCGCCGCGCGGGAAAAAGAAGCGTACGCTGTGGCCTTGGCTCTTGAAATGGTCATGCATCCTTTTCATATGGACCTCCTTCGTGGGGGGGTGTTTTGTGCTTTGGTATAGTTATGATTTGCCTGATATCACAAAGCTACAGCAAACGGCTCGACGACCCAGCATTACAGTTCTTGCGAAAGATGGGACAAAGCTCGCAACTTATGGGGATCTCCATGGTCAAATGGTGAATATTAAAAAACTTCCGCCCCATGTGATACAAGCTTTTCTAGCGATTGAGGATCGAAGGTTTTACTCGCATTTTGGAGTGGATATTATCGGCCTTCTTCGCGCATTCTGGACCAACTACAGAGCTGGACATGTCGTACAGGGGGGCAGTACGATCACTCAACAGCTGGCGAAGAACTTTCTTCAAGCGGAAAAGCTATATGATGTGAATGATCGTTCGTTGAGACGAAAAATTCAAGAAGCCCTCTTAGCTATTTGGTTAGAGAGAAAGTTTACGAAGGATCAAATCCTGACCATGTATATTAACCGTGTCTATTTAGGATCGGGAACTTTTGGCCTTGCTGCAGCGTCTCTTCATTATTTTGGAAAAAGGCCCCAAGATTTAAGCATTTACGAAGCGGCTGTTATTGCGGGGCTACTTAAGGCTCCCTCGAAATATTCACCTTCCCATAATCCAGATCTTGCCGATCAAAGGGCTTCACTCGTTCTTGAGAATATGGTGAAGGAAGGCTTTATTAGTGAAGAAGTTAAAGATGCGGCCCTGATTCTTGCTTCTTCGACTTCCGAGACTTTCCGGGGATCAGCCATTCGGTATTTTACGGATTGGATCGTTGATATTTTGCCTTCATATCTTGATGCCAAGAATAAGGATCTTGTGATCACGACAACCCTTGATCCACAACTTCAATCCCTTGCTGAGGCAAAGCTTCAGGAAGTTCTGCGAGAGAAGGGGGGGGCTGCAAAGGTTAGCCAAATGGCGCTTGTCTCCATGACGCCAGATGGTGCGATTCAAGCCCTTGTTGGGGGGGCAAATTACAAAAAGAGTCAGTTTAATCGTGCTACACAAGCGCTTCGTCAGCCGGGGTCTGCCTTTAAGACAGTGGTGTATTTAGCGGCTCTAGAAGCGGGAATGCATCCCTATGATATGGTAAGCGATGTGCCGATGCGAATTGGATCCTGGCGCCCTTCAAATTATAAGCATAAAACACAGGGTGAAATTTCGCTTCAAGATGCTATGGCCCATTCCGTCAACTCCGTAAGTGTGCGCCTTGCCCACAAGTTGGGCTTATCCCGAATTGTTCAAACGGCTCGTCGGTTAGGCTTTAATTCTCCCCTCCCCAATGACTTGACGATTGTCTTAGGATC
>DATKTE010000034.1:0-12367 GCA_035531295.1 Alphaproteobacteria bacterium | reverse complement strand
GATTTGTAGCAGAATAGGCCTATCAATTTAAACGAATTGATGATGAAAGTTTGGAATGAAACAATGCATAATCAAAGTAGATATTAACTTTTTTTTATCATTTGTAATATAAAATTATTCGAAACAGCGAACATGCGAAGCTACTTATGGTTTTCAGAACAAGATTGAAAAAAGGACATTTCCCCGTTGTTTTTTCTTTTCTCACTGGGTTAATTATCTCTGATGCTACACTGCAGCTATGTCTTGCTGATGAGCCTGCTGAAACGAGGGTGAACTCAGGTTCTTGGACAACCATCGGTCCGGGTTCTTGGACAACTCTTGAACCAATTCCTGAACCAGCTCCGCCCCCTGCTCCACAACCACCTCCATCCCCCTCTCCTAAACCCACAGCAGAGCCAGAGCAACCACAACCGGAAGGTCCACCTCCAACTCCTGATCAATTGGGATCTTGCTTTGGGGGGTGTATACCGACTGACCAAAATTGTAAAATGCAATGTCTCCAGAAATGGCAGAAGGCCGGAGGTAGATAAGCCTTTAAAAATTTTTGGTGTGGACCTTTCTTTTCGAGACGTTGATTTTGATACCCTTTCCACTTGAAGTAAAAGAAGACGAGAGAGTACAGTAGGTAAATGCATGATGTCTCTCAGAACTAAAGTGAATCATTAGTACAACATGATGAATCCTATCAACTTTGAAAACTACCTCCAACTCTGGAACTTAACCCTTGAAGAACCTCCACTTGAAACAAGGACAGGCATCATCGCCAAAGTAAGGTGGCAGGATCAACCTTGCATCTTGAAGATTGCCCCAAAAGATGGTGACGAGAAAACGGCTTCTGTCCTCAAGCACTATGATGGGAATGGTGCAGTCAGGCTACTGCAAGAACAAGGTAACGCCACATTGTTAGAAAGAGCTGTTCCTGGTACTCTACTTTCAGAGTTGGTTAGAAAAGGAGAAGATGACCAGGCAACCCATATCCTTTGTGATGTGATTCAAAAATTACATGCTAAACAAACTTTTGTTGGAACCTATGTGTCCGTTGAGGATTTGAAATCAGGGTTTGAGAAATACCTCAGCTCGGGTGACACCCAAATTTCTCAGGATTTAGTGAAAGAAGCTCAATCCATTTATGGGGAATTGGTTACATCTCAAGAAAAGCCCATCCTCCTTCATGGCGATCTCCATCACGACAATGTGCTTTACGATGAGACAAGAGGATGGCTCGCGATTGATCCTAAGGGCTATGTTGGGGAACCTCTTTATGAAGTCGGAGCCCTCTTGCGTAATCCCTTAAACTATCCAGAGATTTCGCAAAATCCAGAATGCATGAAACGTCGCGTCTCAATTATTTGCAAAAGGCTTGGATATGCACCTAAACGTGTGATCGCCTGGGCTTTTTCTCAAGCTGTTTTGGCTGGCATTTGGTCGGTTGAAGATGGAGAGTCGCCGCAGTGGGCAGTGGAGATTGCTATGGCACTTAGGAAGGTTTAACATAGTTAAAGGAGATATAAAGGTGAAGAAATTACTTAATATTATTAGTTGCTTAACTGTCTTTAGTTACAGCTCCGCATTTGCTGAAATCACGCAAACATCTAACCTTGCTCCCATTGAAGCTGCCTTAAATCAAGCCGACTTAGAAACCCTCGTGATTTTTGATGTGGATGATGTCCTGATCACCGCTAAAGATCAGATTCTACAACCTGTCCATCATACGTTTGCAAAAAAACTCGAAGAAAGTCTTGAAAGTCGCCATTCAGAAGAAGAATCACAAAAACTATGGAGCATTATTTGGTTAACTCGCATTGATGAACTCGTTGATCCTAAAATGGTCTCACTTATTAAAGAGGCGCAGACGAAGGGAATTAAGGTCATGGCTCTTACCAACGCTTGGACAGGCTCTTTCGGCAATATTCCTTCCCTTGAAGATTGGCGCATCGGTGAGTTAGAAGACTTTGGGTACACCTTCAAGGATTCATGGAGCAAGCTCAAATCAAAGACTTTTACAAATTTAAAATCAAAGGATCCAAAGCGATTTCCCGTTTTCAAAAGTGGGATCGTATTTACCTGTAACCTACCGAAAGCTGAGGTATTAAAAGCCTTTTTACAATATACAAACCTTTCCCCGAAGAAGATCATTTTCATCGATGACAAGCGCAAACACCTTGAATCGGTCGAGGCTTTTGCTAAAGCTACGGGGATACCATTCATTGGCTTTGAATATACTGCGGTTACGAACAGGCCAGCGTCCTCCCTTAATGAAAAACGTGCTAAATTGCAATTTGAGGTTTTAGAAAAGGAACATAACTGGCTTTCCGATGAAGAGGCTGATATAAGGATCAATCGCTGAGAAACCCCATCAAAGTCCGGAAATGAAAGATGAGCTCTAAAAACAACATTCACGTCCTCTCTCGGGCGGTTATTATTGATCAGAATCATATTTTGGTTTGCAAAACACGTGATCTTCCTATCAGTTTTTATTTTCTACCGGGAGGGCATGTCGAGCATGGCGAAAGCGCTGAGACTGCAGTGCTTCGAGAACTTTTCGAAGAAAGCGGTTCTCAATGTACAATTAAAAGATTCCTCGGTTGCCTTGAATATAGCTTTGAGCCTGGTCATAGCAGCATCTGTCATAATCATGAAGTCAATTTTTTTTTCGAAGCAGACTCGGATGATCTAAAAATTCAAAACCCGATAGCCAGTAGGGAAGAGCACATTGAACTTATATGGCTTCCCCTCCGTGAGGTTGGCTCTATTGACTTTCGCCCAGAGCCTTTAAAAACGCTCATTCTTCAGTGGTTAGATTCTAATGTGAATAATGCCTTTCGGAGTGTGATGATATAAGATCTTCGTACATGTGGATTTATTGCTCATGATAGGTATTTTTTTTCAAAATAGCTTGTAGAGCTTCTGCTGTAGTCGGAAAGACACGACCCGCATAAACCCACTGAAAAATTTCCATATTTTTTAATTTGCGGCATAAGCCTGGGTTCGCTTCGCAGAGTAATACCTCAATCCCCCTATTATGGAGTTGTTCAATGATTTCCTGAAATGTTTGCAATCCTGTAACATCCATAAAAGGGACACCTTTTAGACGAAAGATAAGAGCTTTAGGATCGGTATGTGTCATATCTAGGGTGCGTTCAAGTGTTTCTGCTGCTGCAAAAAAGAAAGGGCCTTGAATACTATAAATCATAACATCTGAGGGAATTGCGGTAAGGTTTAATTTGCTTAATTCATCTTCAATGCTTGCAGGGGTTTCTTGTTCAACGATCACAGATTGGCTCATTCGTCGCGTAAATAAGAAAAGAGAAAGGATAACACCTACATTCACAGCTACAACAAGATCTGTAAAGATGGTCAGAAAAAAGGTCGAGACCAGGATAAGAACATCATTTTTTGGAGCGTGCCGCAGCAGATAATAAAAGTGGTGAGCTTCACTCATATTGTAAGCAACTACAAATAAAATTGCTGCTAATGTGCAGAGTGGAATGTACTGCGCAAGCGGGGCTAAAGAGAAAATAATCAAAAGAAGAACAAGAGAATGCACGACTGCTGCAAGTGGACTGTTACCACCATTACGAATGCTCGTTGCAGTTCTTGCAATGGCGCCAGTTGCAGCAAAGCCTCCAAATAAAGGACAAACAATGTTTGCCAAACCTTGCCCGATCAATTCTTGATTGGAATCATGTCGTGTCCCCATCATTCCGTCTGCGACAACAGCAGAAAGGAGGGACTCTATCGCTCCTAAAAGCGCGATTGTAAAAGCAGGACCAATAAGTTCGATGACCTCGCTAAAAGAGGGGTTTGGGAGATGAAAAGCGGGGAGTTTTTGAGAAATTTCACCAAAGACACTCCCAATAGTTGCTACTTCAGGGAATTGAAAAATAGACTGGATACTCGTAACAATTACCAAAGCCATCAAGGGAGAGGGAACATGCTTAATAATTCGGAGTCTCGAAGCAAAAAGCGTGATAAATAAACTCAAACAAGCAAGAATAGTTGTTGTAAAATTGAAATTTGGGAAGCTCTTTAAAAGAATGAAAAGTTTCTCATGAAAGTGAACAAGATGACTGGGGAGCTTTGGAAGGCCAAAAAAATCCTGCCACTCACTAACAAAAATAATTATGCTAATTCCACTTATAAATCCAACAATAACAGGATCCGGAATAAACTTAATAATATTCCCTAGTTTTAAAATTCCCATAAAGGCTAAAATAAATCCTGCCATAAGAGTAGCAATTTGCAAGCCTTCGATCCCATACTTGTTGGTAATCATAGCAAGAATAACAATAAAAGCCCCGGTAGGACCCGCAATTTGAACTCGGCTACCACCAAAAAGTCCAACAACGACTCCAGAGATAATGGCAGTATAAATTCCTTGTTCTGGTTTTGCCCCCGATGCAATAGCAAAAGCCATAGCCAAAGGTAAGGCAATAACCCCTACTGTTATCCCTGCAATGATATTGGGGAACACGTTTTGGGTGCGAAATAATCCTGATTTATAAGCTTCAATAATTGCTATCATAAGCGTCCGCTCTATAAGTAACCTCAGTTCGACGAAAGAATGACTAAGATTATCTGATTTTTGATTTTTTATGAGAAACTATGAAATCTATCTAAATTTTTCGACAAAACAGATAGGTAATTAAGATTCCTCTTAAGGGAATATTCCGCGTAATTTATAATTTTTGCAAGAAATTTAAACAAACAGAGCAGAAACATTTAGTATTCGACCATGACCGAAAGTGGCGATTCCCTACTTTCTAAAACTTGGAACAACTCAAAGAACGTCGATCCATAGAACCTCTCTTCAGAAAGAGATAAATCGAGAATAAAGTGTCACGTAATGTGAGGATCAAGGCATTATTTTAGTATCTTGTTTATGCTCTTGCCTATTGCCGGAAAATTCCTTCATTTGTGGCTCTTTGAGCTCGGCAAAGCTTCTTCTGATCTTGTTCTCAAGCCTTTATCAATACACACCTCAAGAGCCTTGATTAGTTTCCGTCGCTAAGTTGTTTCATTTTTCCTAATCTTTCTGGCATCAGCTTAATCATTTAGATCTCCTGTAATTCCCATAGCTTTTTATACAGACTATGTTCATTACGAATGAGTTTATGGTGGGTTCCTTCTTCAATAATCATCCCCTTATCCAATACAATAATTCGATCCATGTGCTTTAAAGTCGACAAACGGTGGGCGATAGCAATAACTGTTTTGCGTTTGTCTTCAATAAGGAAATTAAGACTATCCTGGATCAGCTTCTCTGTGTGGCTATCAAGAGACGAGGTGGCCTCATCAAGGACAAGAATCGGGGCATCCTTGAGGATTGCGCGGGCAATAGCGATTCTCTGCCTTTGCCCGCCGGATAGCTTGATTCCTCGTTCGCCTACATAAGAATGATACTGCTCAGGCAACTGCATGATAAAGTCATGGAGATGGGCCCGTTTGCTGACCTCAATGACCTCTTCATCTGTTGCTGTTGGCTTGCCATATCTGATGTTTTCCATCAAGGTTCGGTGGAATAACAGTGTATCCTGTGGAATAACAGCGATACTTTCTCGCAGGGAATCTTGCGTTACATCATTGATATTTTGACCATCAATGAGGATTTCGCCTTTATTGTTTTTAAAATATCTAAGAAGAAGATTAATCAGAGACGACTTCCCTGCCCCTGAATGTCCCACCAATCCTACCTTTTCACCCGGATTGATAATAAGGTTAAGGTCTTTAAAGACAGAGTTTTTGTCATCATACCCAAAATTAATTCTTTTAAATTCTATCTTGGGATATTTAATAATAAGCGGTTGAGCATTTTCCTTATCTAAATTCTCTTGAGGGACATTTAAAATAGTGAGGGCACTTTTTAGATCACCCATGGCCCGGGAAAAATCTTGAAAAGAGATTGTTGCCGCCCAAATATCTTCTGAAACAACAAGAGAAATCCCAAAAACAAAGGCAAAATCTCCGATAGAGATCAATCCAACCATCCTTAAGTGAATCATGTAAAAGAGAATAAATCCAAACATGATTAAATAAAAAAGTCCTCCGACGATTTGGAGTTTAAAATCGTATTTATATGTCCTAATTTGTTTTGGAATAAAGTCATGCGTAATTTGATCATCCAAAGTTTTAAACTCTCTTTTTCTGGACGCAAAAGCGAATAACGAAATAATGTTGGTTATTTTATCTGAGGTTTGTCCGATGAGAGCGTGCCTGCTCTCCGTTTCCTCAAAGGAGAGCTCATTCAACCGTTCGGAAAGCTTATACATGATGGGGACATAGAAGACGGCCCAAACAAATACAAACAAGCCAAGGTTAAAGCTAACAATGGAAAGGGCACAGAGACCGACAACACTTTTCAGAATTCTTAGGAGGAGCCCATGATGCATCTCCGTCCAAAACTTATCATACCCGTCTAATATTCCTTTGAGTTTACTGCTGATGGATCCCGTGAAATTATCTTGAAAATACAAGTAGGAATGATGCTGTATATAATCATAAGATTTCAAGAGAATCGAGCGTTGCACATAGGGTTCTGCTTTCCATTTTGCTATATTACTGATCCTCCAAACCGATTCTATAATTAATTGTGACCCAACAAACAAAGCCATTGGGAAAAGAATAGCATGATAAGTTAAAGGACTCGGTGATGCCATCGTGTCAAGAAATAGCTTTATCGCATAGTTATAAGCAAACGGGTAAAAGCTTGTTATGATAGGGGCTGACAACATGACAAGATATAGCCATTTATAGGGTTTTATATGCTGCCAAAAAAAGAAGAGGATCGATCTATTTTGCATGATTGATGTTGTGAGACTTATTTTTCCAATTTGAGACCATGATTATAGCCTTTATAAACCACGTTTAACACAAAGATTATTCGTGGTTATCACTTAAACGGTCCCCTTCAGGGCAGCTCAGTGTTGTGTACGAAAGAGGGTTCATAACGGCGTCCATTTTCTTCTTAACATTTGTAATCCGTTAGACTAACTTTTGCAAAGCCTCAATTGACCAGTGTCCCTCTTAAGAAAGCTTGCATATGACCCAAGGCCTTCAATCCTTCATTATCTGCTCGAATATGGTGATCATACGCGATCAAAAGGTTCTGCTTTTACGCCGTGCAGGTTGGGCTCCCCTTTGGCCAGGTCATTGGCATTGTCCCATTGGAAAAATGGAAGAAGGAGAATCGCCACTTCAGACGGTTATTAGAGAAACCCATGAAGAAGTTGGATTGCAGGTTACGCCTTCCCTTGGAACCGTTGTGTCTGTTAAAGCAAGGGACTTCAAAGATCCAGATCTGATTTGGAAGGATCTCAGCTTGTTCTTTGTCGCTAAAGATTTCGAAGGTGAGCCCATCAACAAAGAACCACGCTTGCATGATGGGATGAAATGGTTTGATATCAATAACTTACCCGAGCCTATTATCCCTGTGGTCAAGTTTGGGATTGAGCAGTATTTAAAAGGCGAAGTTTATGGAGAATTTGGCGATGAACTGAAACGATCTTCTTTTCAAAACTTGCTCGCTCCTTCAGCAGATTTTAAAAAGCTATCTCGGGATGATATCCCATCCATCGTTTCTGCTTTTGCCGAAATTGGGTGGAATAAACCGGCATCGATTTATGAAAAGTATTTTGAAGAGCAAGAAAACAATCAGCGATGCGTGTGGGTCGCTTTTAAAGGAGGGGTTTTTGCGGGATATGTGACTCTCAAATGGCATTCAGAATATGCTCCCTTTCATAAGAAAAATATCCCTGAGATTTCTGATTTAAATGTTCTTCCAAAATTTAGAAAGCAAGGGATTGGTCTAGCGCTACTTGATCAGGCAGAAAAAGAGGCCCGGAAGAAAAGTTCTACTGTTGGTATCGGAGTTGGACTATCAGCTGATTATGGAGATGCCCAGAGACTTTATGTAAGAAGAGGATATCTTCCTGACCGACGGGGTATTACTTACAACTACCAACCCGTCTCATTTGATAGTAACGTTTGCTTAGATGATGACCTGGTTTTGTGGTTTACGAAAAGGTTAAGTTAAAGAATGCACAATACTAATGGAGACTAATTTAAGATAATGAAGCAAGCCTTCGCCAAGAGTATGGTTTTGAGCGCCATCATTCTTATGGATATCTTATCAGGCATGGAGTTCGATCTCTTTGTGCCAAGCTTTCCCGAGCTGCAAAGTCAGTTTAACCTATCGCCATCTTGGGTTGAAGCCTTACTGTCGGCCAATTTTGCAGGGTATTGTTTGAGCCTGTTCTTTGTTGGGGGGCTGGCAGATCATTATGGCCGTAAACCAATCATACTAGTGGGACTCATGACTTTTATCATTGGCACTCTGCTTTGTTTAGGGGCCCCCTCCTATCCTTTTTTACTTGCCGGGCGCTTTCTGCAAGGCATAGGAATCGCAGCCCCTGCGATCCTTAGCTTTTTGATTATCGCCGACGCATACCCCCTCAGACAGCAGCAGTCCTTCTTTGCTATTCTGAATGGGTTATTCAACTTTGCGGCCGGTGCAGCTCCTGTCCTTGGAAGCTATATCACTCTCTATTTCCATTGGCAGGGTAACTTTATGACACTTTTATTCTTAGGGCTGACGGCGTTGTTGATGACGGTGCTTTTTATTCCTGCTCATAAACTGCCTGAGCATAAGACAACTCTCTCATTGAGAGGATATATCCCTATCTTTCAATCAAAACCATTGATGCTTTTGATCGTCCATATTGTGTTTAATTTTGTACCCTATTGGGTCTTTGTTGGAATGTCCCCTTTACTCTATATGGAAGATTTAGGTGTAAGCCTTGCACATTTTGGTTATTATCAGGGAGCATTGGCCTTTGTATTTGGGTTCGGGAGCATAGCCTTCGGCCTGATTGTCACTCGGTATGACAGCATCAAAATGCTATATCTTTCGGCTCTCATCTTCATTGCGGGTTTAATAAGTGTGGCTTTAGTCACGTATCAGGATAGCCCAAATCCATTATTCATTACACTTGCATTTCTTCTCTTTATTATAGGTCAGATTATCCCGAGCACGATACTTCACCCTCTTTGCCTGAACTTCATACCTCAATCAAAGGGGCGAGTATCAGCTATTCTCCAAGGGGGTCGTCTCATCTTTGCCGCTCTCAGTCTTCAATTCGCGGGCTATTTTTATCAGGGGTCCTTTCGGAATATTGGGATTGTTATTGTCTGCTTCATTCTCCTTACGATCATTACCTTGTTTTTTGTCATCAAAAATCGTGAGATTATGAAGGTATTACAGAAGTAAGAAGTTAAGTCCTTCATATTGGTCGCATCCGATCTTAAAAACAGGTGCCTTAATATAGAATCTTCTGGGGCACCCTTAGATTCGAATTGACTAAAGGAAGTTTGACGTGGGCAATCGAAAAATACATACCGACGAAAGGGAGCTCAGTGACGATATGGTGGTGGGGTTACTGCAGTGCACAAATTGTTGGCCTACACAGTCAAAAACAACTTAGCGCCAAGTGCAATTAAAACACCACCCGTAACACGTTCAATCCAGTGACTGACCGCATTGAATTTTTCTCTCGTTCGTTTCCCTGATAAACAAAAAGCGACAAAACTAAACCAAGCTAGTGTTTCAACAAAAATGAGGAACCCGTATATAAACATAATCGTTGTTGGGGTACTTGGAGAAATGATCACGGAAAAGAGGCTGATAAAAAACAATATACATTTGGGATTGAGGGCATTCGTTAAAAAGCCAGAACCAATGGCGGCAAATGCAGATATGTCGTGCGTCAGCTGTGCATTCGTTATTGCCAAGACCTTTTTCTTCGACCTTAAACCACTTATACCAATATAGAGCAAATACCCCGCACCTAGATATTTTATCCCCACGAAAAGCCAGGCATTCTCTTTGATAATAAACCCGAGTCCCAACAAAGAGTAAGATACATGAACGAAAATCCCAAGGGCAATACCTAAAGCCGTTAGGAGTGCAGTTTTGCGCGAGTAGATAAGGCTATTTCTTACAACCACCGCAAAGTCAGGCCCGGGACTGATCAGAGCGACCAAGTTCAACCCAGCTAAACTGATGATGGAGGGGAGGTATAGTATGAGAAGCGATTCCATAAAAAATTATCCTAATTCATATGGTAATTAATCAGAGCAGAAAACTGGGCGTTCATATTAGCTTTTTCCTTAATTGGCAGAATTGTTCTTAACAAAATTGGGAATGACTCACGACTCATCCATCACTTGCCGTCCTTGGACCAAAGCCATTGCCTTTGCGAAGGCAAGAGAAAGCCTTTCTTGCCAAGAACGACACCGATGAGTAAGTAGCTGTGACTTAAGATACATTTACCTTTAACTTTACTTTGTCTAGCTGCGTTTTCGATTGATAGAGTAGGATACAGAATCCGATGACACCAATTGATAAAGTTATAGGAATCACGCCTATTCCATAAACGAATGCTTTGGCAACATCTGGCCCTCCATAAGCATTGACGACATAACCTATAACAGAATGAAAAGCGTAACCAAAGCTCATGATGATCATGTTTGCAGCAGCTGTTGTAAGCCCGGAAACATGCTCAGGAACAAAGGTTGACGCTTTGTAAATCGCAAGAATCTGGTAAGCACAGCACATGCCAACGATTAGGAAGCTTACAATCATGCTATTCACTGTAAAATAGCCTAGAGTTAAGGCGAGGAAAGTAAGAGCCATGATCAACCCTGCGCCTATTATAACCCCTAAGTAATTACCTGTTTTTTCTGCAATAAGACTTAAAACGGGAGCGCCAAAGCACATTCCAATGAAGATCATTGAAGGAATATAGCTGGCTGTATTTGTATCATAGCCATATACCTGCTTTAAAAATTCTGAGCCCCATACATCTGCAAATCCTTCTAAGGGACCAACCATCATTCCTGCAAAAATACAGAGTGAAACGACTCTGCCGTTTGTAAAAACCTCTTTCAGGTCAGCACTAATACTCCTATTAGGACTGGGCGCCATCTCTGGCACGATGCTATAAGTCAACGCAGCGAGGGCAATGCCCAGACCCACAAAAATTTGGACGACCGTTTGATAACCTAAAATATCACACATATAACTTACAGGCCCTCCACCATAGATTGCCCCTATAAGTCCTATTGTTACAGACAAGCTTAGCATCCGAGTAAAACGTTCTTCACTAAATGCCATGCGGACAATTTTGAAAGTTCCTAGAATCGCTGCTGAGGAACCTATGCCAATGAGCACTCTACCCATGATTGGATAAATCCACGAATCCGCAAAAATTATAGGCAGAAGACCGACGACAGTAAGTAAAATACAACCTGTCATGATTCGTCTAGGTCCATAACGATCAAGCATAATACCAATTGGTAAATGCATAAGAGAATAACCAATATAGTAAACACCAGAAAATTGACCAAAAACAGCAGCATCGATATCAAATTGCTGCATAATATCGTTAAGCATAATATTTGGCATAACCCTTAAAACATACTGATATGCATAGAACATGGAGGCAATTATCCATACTATCCAGGCGATTGAACGTGAAATAGACATCATTTTCCTCATCATTTAAATCTAAACTGTTAACTTAAACCCCTAAGGGTTTGTTTTTAAAATAGCAATAATAATTTGTGTGAAAAAGGTATGCTCCGCCTTAGCGGAGGAGGAGAAGTCCACTTCGAAGAGAAATCAGAAAATTTTTTTTGTCACAGTTGGACATTATACGGATCTCATAAGTTAACTTTACTAATATCAGTTTAAGATATCATAATAAAGATATGGGCAATGGATGGGCATTTGTCAAGCCCCTGTGAACGATCCTGATCTTTAAAATCCAACAGCTTTTTGGCATGTTTTTAACAGATTAGCATACATTTTATTCAGCAATGCAATATCGATCTCAACCTTATATTCTTTAGCCAGTGCTCTTGGATCTGTGAAACTTAACCATACCTGTCCGGATTCATCTTCCCAGGCCATGACGCGTAAAGGCAAATCAAGAGAAATAGATGCATTTGCCTGCATAAGCTGTGTTCCCACCTTAGGGTTTCCAAGAGAAATCACTTGAGTGGGGCGGAGTTTCAGACTCGCTTTCTCAGCAGCTTCGCTATGATTTATACGGGAAAAGATGGTGCCCCCTTGCTTTTTCACATTCTCGATTACCCGGTCAATCGTCTTATCAACAGGATAGGGGCTTTGGATCGTTTCAGACCATGCGGAGCCCTGAGGAACAGATAGTTTTGCATCATATGCAGCTGCTATCTTACGGGCAAGGACATCTAATCCAGGAATGTTATCTCGATTGGCGAGTAATGTTACGCAGAGAAGATCACGGGGAGCCGTAAAACGACTAAGAAAGGCTGAATATCCAGGCATATT